>CAZACH010000151.1:0-6021 GCA_964483275.1 uncultured Sphingomonadaceae bacterium
GTTCGATGGTCAGGCCGTGGGCGTTGACGACCCCCGCCACCGAATCGACGAGGAACGGCATGTCGTCATTGACGATGGCGATGCGCAGGCGGCGCTCGCCCGCGTCGCCGGCATGGGGAAGCAGGGCGATGGCGGGCGTCCGCGGTTCGCGCTGGCCGGCGGTTTCGGCAAGCAGGCTGGCGATTGCATTCAGCGCCGCATCGTCGAGGCCGGCAATCTCGCCGGGCAAGGCGTCCTCGCGAAGGGCATCAGCGAACAGGGCGACCAAGGCCACGCGATCCGGGCCTTCATCTCGCGCGTGTCGGGCCATATCCTCCTCCGCCGCGCGCGTCGGGGGCGCGGCGGCGGTGAATCTTATGCGCCGGCCGGCGTGGCCCGGCAAGCCGCGAGCGCCCGCACCGCCTTGTCGACCAGGGCAGGCTGGTCCGCCAGCGCGTCGATCACCGCGAGGTCGCCGCTGTCGTCGCGACGGGCGAGCAGCAGCACGAACTCGTCCGCCGGCGCGTCGATCGACAGCCGGGCGACCGGCGGCGCGGCCCGCAGCAGGCGGCGCGCCGTCTCGCCCTTATCGAGGCCGGAGGCCGGCTTGCGCCGCGCCTGCCGCTCGGCCGCCACCAGCCCCTTGATGCCGCCGGGCGCCGCCTCGACGAAGGCAGCGAAACCGCCGACGGCGACATCGTTGCGCGCGGCATTGGCGAGCGCGGCGGCATATTCGGTGAGCCGGGTCTTGTCATAGCCGACGCCGAAAACCAGCTTCACCACCGGCGTCAGCGGCGCGCGCGCCTGCTTGGCGATGCCGGCCTCGGCGAGGATCTCGGCATAGCCTTCCGCGTCCGTCTGTGCCGCGCGGTGGAAATCATAGGCTTCCGACAAGGCGCCATAGAGCGCGGCCCGGCTGCGCCCCTCGGCGGCGGCCAGGCGTTCGACATGATCGCGCGCGCTGGCGAGGCGGTCGTTGAGGCCGGCATCGGCGGGCAGCGGCGCGACGTCCGCAAGGTCGTAGCCGTCCAGTTCGTCGTCGGCGAGCACGAAGCCTTCGGCGAGCGGCCCGTCCGCCCACACCGAGGGCCGGTCGATGGCGGCGGGCGTGTCGGCCAGCGCCTGGTTCATCTCGAGCACCAGCTCGGCCGCGACATCCTGGTCGGCGACTTCCTTCCAGTTGATGACGCCATAGATGAAATCAATCGCCGCGCCGTCGGACGAGAGCGGCATCAATATGCCGCGATACATGGTGTTGTTGCCGCGCTGGCTGACGAATTCGGCCTCGAAGCCGATCGGCGCGCGGTTGGCGATGATCTGGAAATAATGATCGGTCAGCCGCGACAGCAGCGAGCGCGCCGGCACATCGGCGACCGTGATCATCGTGCTGTCGAAACCGCATTCGGTGCGCAGTTCGCCGCCGAGATAGGCGATGGTCGGCGCCTCGCGGTCCCGCGTGAAGTCGAGCAGCACGCTGTGCCGCGCGAAATCCTTGACGGCGTCGGGATCGAGGTCGGTGACCGACGGGAACGGCCGGTCCTGGAGCAACGACACCCAGTAATTATAGGCGCGGACGTGCAGGCGCCGCTCGTCGCCGCCGATCGCGGGCGGCGTGTCGATGGCGGGTTCGGTCAGGTCGAGCACGTCTTCCGGCTCCATATCCCGGCCCAGGGCATCCATGTTGTCCATCGCCATCCTCGTGCGTAATGCGTCGCCCGCATTGATGTGCGCGTCGTGGTTGCCATTTGGTTAAACACGCGCCGCAGCCGCTTGCCTCGCGCGCCCGGCGCTGATATGCGCCCCACCTCGTGCGCCGCCTTAGCTCAGCTGGTAGAGCATCGCATTCGTAATGCGGGGGTCACAGGTTCGAGTCCTGTAGGCGCACCACCGTCCTTCCATGATGACGCCGCTTTGGTCGCTTCCCCTCCCGGGGGACCGCCAGCGCTTTCGCGCGACCATGATCGTTCGGACGGGAAATTGCTCTTGCAAATGATACCGACTTGCAATTGCATTTATCCCTGCTATGAAAGCCGGTGTGCGGGCTTCGCTGGCGGGGCGGGAATTTTCCCGGCCACTCCACGCTGGCAGGCACGGACCCACGTCGCGGTTCCGGTTCCAGCCGGCTGCTGCGTGCCCTTTATCTCCGACGCGCTCCTCTCCGCGCGCAACTTGGGGGCTTAGGCCCCCTTTTTCTTTTGGCGACAGGCCGCGCCTCTCCCTCTAGTCTGCGCCGCCTGGGGAGGGAGAGGCATGGGCAAAGGCAGCTGGCTGTGGGGCCTGGCGCTATTCTGCATCGCGCTGCCGTCCGCCGCCGAGGCGCACTGGCGCTACACGCGCTATGGCATGACGCCGGCCGAGGTGATCGCGGCGTCGGGCGGCAAGCTCAAGCGCGGCACCGGCCAGCCCGGCCCCGAAGGCACCACCAATGGCGCGACGGGCCGATTCGAGGCGGACGGCTACAGCTATGCCGCCAATTTCTTTTTCCGGCAGGGCGGCCTCGTCGAGATCCGCCTCGACCTCGACGGCGAGGAGAATTGCCTGCGCCTGCGGGAGGATTTCGTCCGCATCTATGGCCAACCGCCGGATTTCCGCCAAAGCATCGTCAGCCACTGGACCTGGCTCGACCAGCGCTGGGGCAACCGCGTGCGGCTGCTGTCTCTGGCCCGCTATTGTCAGGTGCAATATGTCGCGCTTCCCGCCGGAGATGCGCCCGAATGATCGACTGCGCGCTGGCGCTGACCCGGGCCAACTGATAATCAGTCTCAATGACGACTGAGTCCCCGTCCGTGAACCTCAACGCGCTTGCCGTGGACCAGTCCGCCACGATCAGCCATGTCGACTGGCCGAGCCTGGACGACGCCACCGCCCGCCGCCTTCAGGAATTCGGCGTCGACGAGGGCATCAGCGTACAGATGCTGCATCATGGGCCGCTGGGGCGCGACCCGATCGCGCTCAGGGTCGGCCGCATGACCATCGCCCTGCGCCGCTCGCAGGCCATGGCGATCTCGGTGGTGCCGCCCCGGCCATGAACATGGCGCCGCTCGTCGCGCTCGTCGGCAACCCCAATGCCGGCAAGACCTCCCTGTTCAACGCGCTGACCGGCGCGCGCCAGAAGGTCGGCAATTATCCCGGCGTCACCGTCGAGCGGAAGGTCGGCCGCTGGCTGCCGGCGAGCGGGCCGGAGCGCGGTATCGAGCTCGTCGACCTGCCCGGCACCTATTCGCTGGATGCCGCCTCGCCCGACGAGCAGGTGACGCATGACGTGGTGATGGGCCGGCAGCCGGGCGAGCGGCGGCCCGACGCCATCGTCGCCGTGGTCGACGCCACCAACCTCGACAACCATCTGCGCTTCGTCCTCGAGCTGAAGGACCTCGGCCTGCCGATGGTCGTCGCGCTCAACATGGCCGACCTCGCCCGGCGCGACGGGCTGGAGATCGACCTTGCCGGCCTGTCGCGCGCGCTCGGCGTCCCGGTGGTGGAAACCGTCGCCGTGCGGCGCAAGGGCCTCGACACGCTCGGCCGGGCGGTGACGGACGCCCTCGCCCAGCCGCCTGCGGCCGAAGCGCTCGACGGATCGGCCGCAGGCGTGGAGCGCGCGCTGCGCGATCCCGCCGCCAGCCGGGCACGCGGCAAGGCCGCCCGCGCGCTGGCCGACAGCGTCACCGTGGAAACCCATGCCAGCCGCCGCTGGACCCGCCGGCTCGACCGCGTGCTGCTCAACCCCGTGACGGGGCCACTGATCCTCGCGACCATCCTGTTCGTCATGTTCCAGGCGGTGTTCGCCTGGGCCGAGGCGCCGATGGGCTGGATCGAGGCAGCGATCGGCTGGCTACAGGCGAGCGCGTCCGCCCTCCTGCCCGACAATCTGCTGCGGTCGCTGATCGTCGACGGCATCTTGAACGGCGTCGGCTCGGTGATCGTCTTCCTGCCGCAGATCCTGATCCTGTTCTTCTTCATCCTGCTGCTGGAGCAGACCGGCTATATGACGCGGGCGGCGTTCCTGATGGACCGGCTGATGGCCTATGCCGGCCTGTCGGGCCGCGCCTTCATCCCGCTGCTCTCCTCCTTCGCCTGCGCGATTCCCGGCATCATGGCGACGCGCACCATCGCCGACCCGCGCGACCGCCTGACCACCATATTGATCGCGCCGCTGATGACCTGCTCGGCCCGCCTGCCGGTCTATGCCGTCATCATCGCCGCCTTCATTCCCGACCGAAGCGTCGGGGCCGGCATCGGCTTGCAGGGGCTGACGCTGTTCCTGCTCTATGTCGCCGGCATCGTCGCGGCCTTCGTCGCGGCGCTGCTGCTCCGGCGCACCGTCACCAGCGGCACCGGCCACGGCTTCCTGATGGAGATGCCGTCGTTCCAGACGCCGCAATTGCGCGACATATTGCTCGGCCTGTGGCAGCGCGCGCTGATCTTCCTGAAACGCGCCGGCACCATCATCCTGGTCTCGACGGTGATCCTGTGGGCGCTGCTGTCCTTCCCGCGCGCGCCCGCCGACAGCGCCAGCCGGAATCCGGCGCTCGAGCACTCCGTGGCCGGCTGGATCAGCCGGGGGCTGGAGCCGATCTTCCGCCCGGTGGGCTTCAACCAGGAGATCACGCTTGCCCTGATTCCCGCGATGGCGGCGCGTGAGGTCGCGGTGTCGGCGCTGGGCACCGTCTATTCGCTGCAAGGCGACGAGGAAGCGGTCGAACAATCGCTGGTCGAAAGGCTGCGCAGCAGCTGGACGCTGCCCACCGCCCTCGCCTTCCTCGCCTGGTTCGTGTTCGCCCCGCAATGCCTCTCCACCATCGCGGTGACGCGCCGCGAGACGAATGGCTGGACCTGGCCGCTGTTCATGCTTGGCTATCTGTTCGGCCTGGCCTATCTCGCGGCGGGCGCGACCTATTGGGTCGCAACAGCTCTTGGCGCCGGATAGGGAGAGACACATGGCAGGCAGCGTCAACAAGGTCATCCTGGTCGGCAATCTGGGCGCCGATCCCGAATCCCGCGCGATGGGCAATGGCGGCGAGGTCGTCAACCTGCGCATCGCGACCTCCGAAACCTGGAACGACCGGGAAGGCAACCGCCAGGAACGCACGGAATGGCACCGTGTCGTGATCTTCAACGAGAATCTCGGCCGCGTCGCCAAGCAGTTCACCCGCAAGGGATCGAAGGTCTATATCGAAGGCCAGCTCCAGACCCGCAAATGGACCGACCAGTCGGGGCAGGATCGCTACTCCACCGAAATCGTGCTTCAGCGTTTCCGTGGCGAGCTCGTCCTGCTCGATCGTCGTGAAGGCAGCGGCGGCGGTGGCGGCCGCGACGATTTCGACGGCGGCTATGGCGGCGGCGGTGGTGGCGGCATGGGCGGCGGCGCAGCCCGCAGCGGCGGCGGCAAGTCCGGCGGCGGTTTCGCCGGCGGCGCCTTCGACAGCGATCTGGACGACGACGTCCCGTTCTGATCGACGTCCGGCGGCTGTCGCAACAAGTCGCTGTTCGATTGATATCGCATCCGTTATAGTTAACCCCTTCGGATCGGCGACGGGGGTTGCGATGCGTTTGTGCTGGAAGCTGACGTTCGCCGCCTTGTTCTTTTCCGCCTCTCCGGCGCTGGCGCAGAACCGGCCGCCGGTGCCGGCCGTGGTCATGCAGCATATGGCGGATCTGGACGCGCGCTGCCGCGCCGCCGGCGGCCGGCCGGGCGAGGCCCGCTACATCGTCGCGCAGGATTTCACCGGCGACGGCCGGCTCGACTATCTGCTGTCGGAGGGCAATTACGCCTGCACCGGCCGGCCCGACCTGTTCCGCCGGAACGGCGAGGCGCGGGTCGACATCTTCGTCACCGATGCCCGCAACACTGCCCGGCGCGTCTATAGCGATGTGCTGATCGGCTATCGCGTGCTCGCCGGCCGGCCGGTCAAGGTGCAGATCGCGCGCAAGGGCGCCGCCTGCGGCCCGGGCGCGGCGGCCGGCACCCAATGCGCGGCGCAGCTCGAATGGAATGGCCAGGGCTTCGGCCAGGGCGTGTCGGTGAGCAGCGCCGACAAGCCTGGC
>CAZACH010000152.1:0-6011 GCA_964483275.1 uncultured Sphingomonadaceae bacterium
ATGAGGATACCGGGCTGTTTTCCGTCTATCTGGCGACGCCGCGGCGCGATGCCGGCGCGGCGATGGCGCTGGTCGAGGAGGTGCTGGCCGATGCGGCGACGGGGGCCGACCGGCGCGAGCTGGAGCGGGCGCGCGCCATGGCCAAGACCGGCCTGCTGATGGCGCTGGAAAGCTGCCAGGGGCAGGCCGATTATATCGCCCGGCAATTGTCGGTGCACGGCCGGCTGGTCGACCCGACGGAGATCGTCTCCGCGCTCGATGCGGTGAGCCTGGATCAGGTGCGCGCCGCCGGCCGTGCCCTGATCGCCGGGCGACGCGCGCGCGCGACGGTCGGGGCGACTTTGCCGCGCGCCGCATGAGCGGGCAAATCGACGAGAGGCTGGGCGTGCTGGTCGCCGAGCCGTGGGCGGATTTCGCCCTGCTCGACAGCGGCAATGGCCGCAAGCTGGAGCGTTATGGCCGCTTCCGGCTGATCCGCCCCGAAGCGCAGGCGATGTGGCGGCCCGCCAACCCGGACTGGCAGGCGGACGGGGAGTTCATCGGCGGATCGGACGAGGAGGGCGGCGGGCGCTGGCATCTCGATCCGAAGATGCCGCCAAGCTGGCCGCTGGCGTGGGAGGACGTGCGCTTCCACGCCGCCTGCACGCCCTTCCGGCATCTCGCCTTCTTTCCCGACATGGCGCCGCAATGGCAGTGGATGCGGGAGCGGACGCGGCCGGGCCAGCGCCTGCTCAACCTGTTCGGCTATACGGGCCTTGGCACCTTGGCGCTGGCGGCGCGCGGGGCCGAGCTGACCCATGTCGATGCATCGAAGAAGGCGGTGGAGGCGGCGCGGGCCAATCAGGCGCTGTCGGGCATGCAGTCGGCCCCGGTCCGCTGGCTGGTCGACGATGCGTTGAAGTTCGTCCAGCGCGAGGGGCGGCGCGGCAAGCGCTATGACGGCATCATCCTCGACCCGCCGAAGTTCGGGCGCGGCCCCAATGGCGAGGTGTGGCGGCTGGAACAGGGGCTGCCGGACCTGATCGCCGGCTGCCGCGCGCTGCTCGACCGGGAGTCCGCCTTCCTCGTGCTCACCGTCTATGCGATCCGCATGTCGGCGCTGGCGATCGGCACCTTGCTGCGCGAGGCGACGGCCGATCTCGGCGGCCGGGTCGAGGTGGGCGAGATGAGCATCCGCGAGGAGGCGCGCGGCCTGCTGCTGCCCACCGCGATCTTCGCGCGCTGGATGCCCGACTGATCCCCGTTATTTCCGCACCTGTCCGAACGGCAGCAGGCGCTTGGCGGCGGCCTGGATGGCGCGGCTGTCGCCGGTCTTGAGCTGGACGAGCATCTCCTGCGCGGCGCGTTGCATGATCTGGTCGAGCACAAAGGGCGTCGTGCCCCGCGCCGCCCTCTGCGCCAGCCCCGGCCCGGTGGGGTCGTCCGGGTCGAGCGACAGGCGCAGCAGCATGGCGATGCCGGAAAACATCGCGCGGTCGCCGCCAAGCGCCACCGCGCGGTCGATCGCGGCATAGCCGCTCTTGCGACGCGCGCCGAGCACCGCCCCGGCCGCGAGGCCGCCAAGTTCGGCCACCGCGTCGATATGCCAGCCGCCGACCAGCGCCTGCGCCTCCGCGTCCTGCGGATTGGCGGCGGCGAAGGCTTCGAACAGCTTGCGCGCCTCGATCGCGTTGCTGCGGCTGTGGGTGATCTTGGCGCGATAGCCGATCGCCATCGCGCGGATCAGATAGGCCTCGCGGTCGTGCGGCGCCTGCGCAAGGGCGGCGCTGGCGGCCTGTTCGGCCTTGTCGATCTCGGCCAGCGCGGCCTGCCTGTCCTGCGCCTCGAAGGCGGCGGCGAACAATGTCTGGCGGGGCGTCGCCGCGCCGGCGGGCAGGGCGATGACGAGGGCGAGGCAGAGGCAGAGGCAGGCGAGGCGTCGGAACAAGGCAGCGGACTCCGTCATTCCGGCGGGGCGGCGTGATGGCTCAAACCGCCCGGACGGCCCATGGGTTCCGCCGGCGCGCCATCAGCGGCGGCGCTTCAACTGGACCAGCGCATTGTCGAGCGCGGACAGGAAGCGGGAGCGGTCGGCCTTGGCGAAGGGCGGCGGGCCGCCGACGATGTCGCCGCCGGCGCGCAGGTCCGCCATGATCGCGCGCGTGGCGATGGCGCCGCCGATCGAGGCGGTGGTGAAGGGCTTGCCATTGGGCGCGATCACCGTCGCGCCGGCCTTGAGGCAGCGGTCGGCCAGCAGGATGTCGGCGGTGATGACGATCGCCTGCGCATCGGCGCGCTCGGCGATCCAGTCGTCCGCTGCGTCGAAGCCGGTGCCGACCACCTCGCGCGCGATGTCGGGATGGTCGGGGATGCGGATGAAGCTGTTGCTGACGATGGTGACGGCGGCCTGATGCCGCAGCGCGACCCGGTAGACCTCGTCCTTCACCGGGCATGCGTCCGCGTCGACAAGGATCATCGGCCTGGCCAGAATTGGCGGACTGTCCAGATCAGCCCGCCGGCTTCTGGGTTCCGGCGCTCGCGGTCTGCTCCGCCGCGCCGGCCGGCTCCTGCGCGGCCATGGCGTGGTTGCCGGGCTGGATCGCCATCAGCGTGTTGAGCTTGGCCTTGAACCGGCTCAGCTCGCCGCCGCTCAGCTGCGTGCGGCTGGTGAATTTGATGGAGCGCGGGTCGACCGCCTTGCCGTTGCGCCACAGCTCGTAATGCAGATGCGGCCCGGTCGACATGCCGGTCGAGCCGACATAGCCGATCACCTGTCCCTGCGCGACGCGCTGGCCGTTCTTGGCGGCGATGCGGCTCATATGGCCATAGGCGGTCTGCAACCCGTTGCCATGGTTGATGCGCACATAATTGCCGTGCCCGCCATGGCGGCCGGAGAAATTGACGACGCCGGCGGCGGCGGCGAGGATCGGCGTGCCGTGCGCCGCGCCGAAATCGATGCCGCGATGCATGCGGCTATAACCGAGCAGGGGATGGCGGCGCATGCCGAAGCCGGAGGTCAGGCGCGCGCCGTCGACGGGCGTGCGCATCAGGCCCTTCTGCGTCGCCTCGCCATTGGCATCGAAGAACTGGTCGCGGCCGCCCAGCGTCCAGCGCAGCATGCGGACCTTCTTCTTGCCCTGGTCGAGGCCGGCGAACAGCAGCTTGCCGGTTTCGGTCTCGCCGGTCGCGGCGCGGCGATGCTCGACGATGATGTCGAACTTGTTGGAAGCCGCGACGTCGCGCTGGAAGTCGAGACCATAGCTCAGCGCCTTGATCACGTCGGCGACGACCGAGGCGGGAATGCCGGCGGCGCGGGCCGATTTGTAGAGGCTGGGGCCGACCGTGCCGGTGACGCGCAGCGGCGTGTTGTCGACGGCGATCGGAATGCGCTTGGCCTGAAGCGCGCCGTCGACCCGGTTGATCTCGAGCTTCAGGTCGAAGGCGGCGCGGAAGGCGAGATGCTCCAGCGGGCGCGGCACCTGCCGGTTGGCACGGCGGCCGAGGACGATGTCGAGCGCAGTCCCTTTCCTGACGCTCGCGCTGGTGGCGCTGGCGATCATGTCGGCGACGGCCTTGGCCTCGCTGTCGCTGACCCCGGCGCGGCGCAGCGACGAGGCGAAATCGCCGCCGAGCGTGGCATTGACCTCGATGCGCGGCCGTTCGGGGGTTTCGGTGAGCGGCCGGACGGCGGCGGTCGGCGCGATGCGGCGGCCGGTGGCGCTGCCGCTGGCGAGCGGCGCAAACGCCAATATCGCCGCCTCCTGCGCCTGCGACGGCGCGTAGGAACGCGGCACGGCTTCGGTGACGACCGGAATGCCGAGGCCGATGCCCGCCCAGGCCGTCGCGCCGCATAGCAGGCCGACGGTGATGAAGCCGCGCCACCAGGCGGGCGATCCGATGTCGCGCCCGAGGTCGACGATCAGGTCCTTGTTGCCCGCGCCGCGCCGCATCCAGCCGCTGCGCAGCGGCTGCGCGGTGGCCTGCGGGTCGCGCAATGCACCGGCGCCGCCGGCGGTCACGTCGAACTGGATGTCAGACCTGAACAGAGACCATCCCCCGAAGCGCGCGATCCGCCCTGAATTCGCCCGGCCCGCGACTTTGCCGAAACGCGCGGAAAACTGTGCCGCGTGGGGGTTAAAGTCAATTTAAGGCGGCCCCGCACGGACTCTCCCTGCGACGAGCCGGTGGGGGTTGTCGACGAACGGAGGTCGAGTCGTTCCAAAATTGTAAAGGGAGTCCGTCACTTGCGGGTTCGGCATCTTTGCGCGCGGCGCGATTGGCTCTTGCGCTGCGGCCTTTGTCATCCGACATTGCCTGCATGAGCTCCCTTGCCGGGCCCGTGCTTACCGCTGTGCTTGGCCCGACCAATACGGGCAAGACCCATCTCGCCATCGAAAGAATGTGCGGTCACGCGAGCGGCATGATCGGCTTCCCGCTGCGGCTGCTGGCGCGCGAGGTCTATGATCGCGTCGTCGCCATCAAGGGCGCGGCGCAGGTCGCGCTGATCACCGGCGAGGAGAAGATCCTGCCGCCGGGCGCGCGCTATTATCTGTGCACGGCGGAATCGATGCCGACCGACCGCAACGTGGCCTTCCTGGCGCTCGACGAGGCCCAGACCGGCGCCGACCGGGAACGCGGCCATGTCTTCACCGAGCGCCTGCTGCACGCGCGCGGCTTTGCCGAAACGATGATCCTCGGCTCGGAAAGCCTGCGGCCGGTGATCCGCGCCCTGCTGCCCGACGCCGACATCGTCACGCGCCCGCGCTTTTCGACGCTGAGCTATGCCGGCGCCAAGAAATTGTCCCGCCTGCCGCGCCGCTCGGCGATCGTCGCCTTCTCCACCGAGGAGGTTTATGCGCTGGCGGAGATGCTGCGCCGGCCCAAGGGCGGCGCGGCGGTGGTGATGGGCGCGCTCAGCCCGCGCACGCGCAATGCGCAGGTGGCGCTCTTCCAGGCCGGCGAGGTCGATTATCTGGTGGCGACCGACGCCATCGGCATGGGCCTCAACCTCGATGTCACGCATGTCGCCTTCGCCGGCCTGTCCAAGTTCGACGGCCGCCGGCGCCGGCGGCTGACGGTTGCCGAGATGGCGCAGATCGCCGGGCGCGCGGGCCGGCACCAGCGCGACGGCACCTTCGGCATGGTGCATCTCGGCGAGGGCAGCAACCATGTGCTCGACGCCGAGGAGATTTCGGCGATCGAGGAGCATCGCTTTCCCCCGCTGGAGCGGCTGGAATGGCGCAACGCGCGGCTCGACTGGGGGGCGCTGCCCCGGCTGATCGCCTCGCTCGACGAATTGCCGTGCAGCCCGATGCTCCACCGGGCCGAGCAGGGCACCGACCTTGCCGCGCTCAAGCTGCTGGCGGCGGAGCCATGGGTCGCCGAGCGGGCGCGCAACCTCGCCCTGCTGCGGCGGCTGTGGGACGTCTGCGGCCTGCCCGACTTCCGCAAAACCGGCGTCGAGACGCACAGCCGCCTGATCGGCCAGATGTATCGCCACCTGTCGGAAGGGGCGGGCCATCTGCCGCCCGACTGGATCGCCCGGGAAGTGGCGCGGCTGGACAATCGGCAGGGCGATATCGCGGCGCTGTCGGATCGTATCGCCAGCGCGCGCACCTGGACCTATGTCGCCCACCGCGCCGACTGGCTGGCTGACCCGGCGGAATGGGCCGAGCGGACGCGCGCGCTGGAGGACCGCCTGTCCGACGCGCTGCACGAGGGGCTGATGAGCCGTTTCGTCGACCGGCGCACCGCCGTGCTGATCCGCGAGCTTGGCGGGCGCGCCGGCAGCCTGTCGGCCACCGTCGACGCGGACGGCACGGTGGCGGTGGAGGGCGAGAGCATCGGCCGGCTCGACGGGTTCCGTTTCCAGGTCGATGCCACCGCGCGGCTGGCTGAGAAGCGCATGCTGCTCGCCGCCGCCGAGAAGCATCTGCCGCATGAATTCCGCCGCCGCGCGCGGCTGCTGGTGGCGGCGGAGGATGATGAGCTGCGGCTCGACACGCTGCCCGGCGACGCGCCGGCCATGGCGT
>CAZACH010000153.1:0-5966 GCA_964483275.1 uncultured Sphingomonadaceae bacterium
AGGTCTTGCCGACGCCGGGCGGGCCGACGAGGCAGAGGATCGGCCCCTTCACCTTGCTGGTGCGCGCCTGCACGGCGAGATATTCGATGATCCGTTCCTTGACCTTCTCAAGCCCGAAATGATCCTCGTCGAGGATGCGCTGCGCCTCGACGATGTCCTTCTTGACCTTGCTCTTTTTGCCCCACGGCAGGCCGAGCAACGTGTCGAGATAGTTGCGGCTGACGGTCGCCTCGGCCGACATCGGCGCCATCGCCTTGAGCTTCTTCAGCTCGCCGACCGCCTTTTCGCGGGCTTCCTTGCTGAGCTTGGTCTTGACGATCTTTTCTTCCAGCTCGGCCAGCTCGTCGCGGCCGTCCTCGCCGCCATTGCCGAGTTCCTTCTGGATCGCCTTCAACTGCTCGTTGAGATAATATTCGCGCTGCGTCTTCTCCATCTGGCGCTTGACGCGGCTGCGGATCTTCTTCTCGACCTGGAGCACGCCCATCTCGCCCTCGATGAAGGCGAAGGCCATTTCGAGGCGCTTGGAAGGGTCGAGCGTCGACAGCATCGCCTGCTTGTCGGCGACCTTGGCGTTGAGGTGCGCGGCGACGGCGTCGGACAGGCGGCCGACATCCTCGATCTGGCCGAGCTGCACCGGCACCTCGGGCGCGATCTTCTTGTTGAGGCGGACATAGGTTTCGAACCGCTCCATGGCGGAACGGATCAGCGCCTGCGCCTCCGGCTCGGCGACCTCGGTCGATTCGACGGGCGCGACCTCGGCGGTGAGATAGGCGCCGCTGGTGTCGAGCCGTTCGATCCTGCCGCGCTCGCGCCCCTCGACCAGCACCTTGACGGTGCCGTCGGGCAGCTTGACGAGCTGGAGCACCGTCGCGACCGTGCCGATATCATAGATGTCGTCGCTGCCCGGATCCTCATTGGCGGGATCGAGCTGCGCGACCAGGAAGATGGTCTTGTCGTCGGCCATGGCGGCCTCAAGCGCCGCGACCGACTTCTCCCGCCCCACGAACAGCGGAACGATCATCTGTGGGAAGACCACGATGTCGCGCAGCGGCAGGACGATTTGAACTTCGTTCATTCTTGCTCCTTGTCCGGGAAAATGAGGCGGGACGGCAGCCCCGACTCCCCTCGGTTGCGATCTATATGGGACGGCATCCGCCCGGCATCAATCGCCAAGCGTGGTGAACGGCCGCGCTCAGTTCCGCGCCGCCGGCGGCGGGACGATGGCCGCCGGCAGCGACAGGGTCGCGGCGAGGCCGCCGAGGTCGTCGCTCTCGTCGAGCCGGACGTCGCCGCCATAGATGCGGGCGACGTCCTGGACGATGGCGAGGCCCAACCCGGTGCCGGGCTTGTCGGTGTCGAGCCGCGTGCCGCGCTCGAAAATCTCCTTGCGCGCGCCGGCGGGGATGCCGGGGCCGTCATCCTCGATCAGAATCTCGACCATCTCGTCGCTCGCCGAGACGGTGACGAACACCCGGCCGCCGCCATATTTCGCGGCATTCTCGATAAGGTTGCCGAGCATTTCGTCGAGGTCCTGGCGCTCGGTGCGCACGGCGGCGGTGCGCAGGCCGGCAAGATCGGTGGTGACGTCCGGATACAGCCGCCCGACCGCGCGCTCCACGGCTTCCAGCGAGGGCCAGACCTCGGTGCGCATATGCGCGGCGGAGCGGCGACCGAGGGCGCGGGCGCGGGCGAGATGATGGTCGATCTGGCGGCGCATCACCGCCGTCTCGCGCATCACCGTATCGCCGAGCCGCTCATTGTCGGCCATCGCGTCGTTCATGATGACCGTCATCGGCGTCTTGAGCGCATGGGCGAGGTTGCCGGCGTGCATGCGGGCGGCGTCGGCCTGCTGCTCGGCATGTTCGAGAAGCTCGTTGATCTCGTCGACCAGCGGCCCGATCTCGGGCGGGAAGGTCGACGGCACGCGCGCCATGGTGCCCGATCTGACGGCGACGAGCGCGCGGCGCACCTGCCGCAATGGCCAGAGGCCGAGCGTCACCTGCAACGCCGCCAGCACCATCAGGCCAAGCCCGAGCGCGCAGAAGGAATAGATCAGCGTCTCGCGCAGCACCCTGATCTGGGCGTCGAGGCCGGTGCGGGTTTCGGCAACGGCGAAGCGCCACTGGCGCCGGTCGCCGGGCAGCTGGACGTCGCGCTCCATGATGCGTAGCGGCTCGGTGACAAACTGGTTGCTGTCATAGCTGTGGGCGGCGGTGTCGATATGCGGCGGCCCCCCGCCAAGCGCGCGATCCCACAGCGAGCGCGACCGGAAAGGCTCGGCGTCCTCGGCGCTCACCTGCCAGTAGAGACCCGAATAGGGTTCGAGGAAGCGCTGGTCCCCCAGCGGTCGGTTGAAGCGCACCTCGCCGTCCGGGCCGAGTTCCGCCGAGGCGATCATCGCGTTGAGCGCATAGCTGAGCTGCGCGTCGAAATTGCGCGTGACGGCCGAGGTCAGGACGCGGTCGAGCGCGATGCCGCCGGCCAGCAGCAGCAGGACGATCCACACCGCCGCGATGGCGATCATGCGGCGGGTCAGCGACCCCTTGGCGATCGCCGTCGAAGCGGGACGAATCCGCTTGCGCGGCGGCGGCGCCTCAGTTGGCGTCGGGGTCGTTGAGGCTGTAGCCGAGCCCTCGGATGGTGGTGATGACATCGGCCCCAAGCTTCTTGCGGATACGGGTGACGAACACCTCGATGGTGTTCGAATCGCGGTCGAAGTCCTGATCGTAGATATGCTCGATCAGTTCCGTGCGCGAGACCACCTTGCCCTTGTGGTGCATGAGGTAGTTGAGCAGCTTGAATTCCTGCGCGGTCATCTTGACCGGCTCGCCGTCGAGCGTGACCCGGCCGGAGCGTGTGTCGACCCTGACCGGCCCGGCGGTCATCTCGGCGGAGGCATTGCCGGCGGCGCGGCGGATGAGGGCGCGCAGGCGGGCGATCAGCTCCTCGGTGCGGAACGGCTTGGCGAGATAATCGTCGGCGCCCGCGTCCAGCCCCGCGACCTTGTCCGACCAGCTGTCGCGCGCCGTCAGCACCAGCACCGGGGTGGTGCGGCCTTCCTTGCGCCAGCGGTCGAGCACGGTCAGCCCGTCCACCTCCGGCAGGCCGAGGTCGAGCACGACCGCGTCGTAATTCTCGGTCGAGCCAAGGAAATGCCCGTCCTCGCCGTCCGTCGCCAGATCAATCGCATAGCCCGCGCCTTCCAGCGTCGCGCGCAGTTGCCGGCCCAGATTCGGCTCATCCTCAACGATCAGGACGCGCATTCAATTCCCCCTAGATTCAACGATGCCGTCAACGGCCGGAGCGGCCCAGCACCATGCCGGTGCGGGCATCGACGTCAACCCACATCACCGCGGAGCCGCGCAGATATTTCAGGCGATAGATGCGGCTGTCGGGGTCAAGCTCCGATCCCAGGAAGTCTGCCCCGTCCATCCGCGGGTTGACCCGGGCCAATATGTCGGGCAGCGGCCTGATCGCGCCGGCGCGGGCTGCCTGATAGGCCGCGTCCTGGTCCCGTCGCGCCTCGGCGGGAAAGATGCCAAGCGTCGCGGGTGCCAGCAACAGGGCGGTGAGGGCCGGCAAGGCGGATCGAGGAAGCATATCGGTCATCGCACTGGTCATGGGGCTTTTGACATGCCCGACAAGCCGTGAATACCCCCTGAATGCCGGTCGTGTCGTGAAGGAAGATGGAAAGGAGCCGATGTCAGCACCCGTTCTCGCCTATGAAGGGCTCGGCCTCGTCCAGGGCGCGGGCTGGCTGTTTCGCGGACTCGACATCTTCGTCGGGGAACGCGACCGGCTGGCGCTGATCGGCCGCAACGGCGCCGGAAAGACCACCTTGTTGAAGCTGTTGGCCGGGATGCTCGACGCCGACGAGGGGCGGCGGACGCTGCGTCCCGGCCTCAACGTCGTGCTGCTGGAGCAGGACCCCAAGGTCGCCGGCTTCGAAACGCTCCGCGATTTCGTGCTGGCCGGCAGCGATGCGCCGCCCGCCCATGCGGCGGAGGCGATCGCCGACCAGATCGGCATCGACCTCGGCCGCGCGGCGGCGGGCGCGAGCGGCGGCGAGCGGCGCCGCGCCGCCATCGTGCGCGCGCTGGCCCGCGAGCCGGACGTGCTGCTGCTCGACGAGCCGACCAACCATCTCGACCTTGCCGCGATCGAATGGCTGGAAAGCTGGCTGAAGCGCTTTCGCGGCGCCTTCGTGGTGATCAGCCACGACCGCACCTTCCTGACGCGGCTGACCGCCTCGACCCTGTGGCTCGACCGGGGCGGCATCCGCCGCGGCGAGGTCGGCTATGGCGGGTTCGAGGCGTGGGCCGAGCGTGTCTATGAGGAGGAGGCGCGCGCCGCGCAGAAGCTGGACACCAAGCTGGCGCAGGAGCTTCACTGGCTGCAACGCGGCGTCACCGCGCGGCGGCGGCGCAACCAGGGGCGGCTGGCGCGGCTTCACGAGATGCGCGCGCAGCGCCGGGGCATGATCGAAGGCGCTGGCACCGCGAAGCTGTCGCTGGCGCAGGACGCCACCCGGTCGAAGGATGTCATCACGGCGGAGAATGTCTCCAAGCAGTTCGGCGACCGGCCGATCCTCAAGGATTTCTCGCTCAAGATCCAGCGCGGCGACCGGATCGGCATCGTCGGCGCGAACGGGTCGGGCAAGTCGACGCTGCTCAAGCTGCTGACCGGCGCGATCGAGCCGGACGGCGGGACGATCCGGCGGGCCAAGACGCTGGACGGCATCGTCATCGACCAGCAGCGCAGCCTGCTCAGGCCCGGCGCGACGGTGCGCGACATCCTTGCCGACGGCGGCGACTGGGTGACCGTCAAGGGCGACAAGAAGCATGTCGTGGGCTATCTCAAGGACTTCCTGTTCGATCCGGGCGTCGTCGACACGCCGGTCGACGTGCTGTCCGGCGGCGAACGCTCGCGCCTGATCCTCGCCCGCGAGTTCGCCCGCGAATCCAACCTGCTGGTGCTCGACGAGCCGACCAACGACCTCGACATGGAAACGCTCGACCTGTTGCAGGAGGTCATCGCCGACTATCAGGGCACGGTGCTGCTGGTCAGCCACGACCGCGACTTCCTCGACCGCACCGTGACGCTGACAATCGGCCTCGACGGGTCGGGCAGGGCGGACATCGTCGCCGGCGGCTATGCCGATTGGGAGGCGCGCCGCAAGGCGAATCAGGCGGCGCGAAGACCCTCTGCTCCCAAAGCAGATGCGCTACCCCGGTCGGAGAAACCGGCGCGCAAGCTCAGCTACAAGGACCAGCGCGATCTCGACCGCCTGCCGGGCGAAATCGAAGCGCTGGAGGCCGCTATCGCTCGTGACGAGGCGGCGCTGGCCGATCCCGATCTCTATACCCGCGAGCCCGAGCGTTTCGCCCGGCTGACCGCCGCCATCGACGAAGCGCGCGCAAAGAAGGACGCGGCGGAGATGCGCTGGCTGGAGGTCGCGGAACTCGCCGAGGAGCTGGGGAGCTAGCGCCCGGAAATCCGCACGCCCTGCCGGCCCGCCGCTTCCTGCGCATATTGCCAGGCGACGCGGCCGGAGCGTCCGCCCCGCGCGACGCTCCAGGCCAGCGCCGCCGCCTCGTCATAGGCAAAGCCATGGGCGCGGGCATAGGCTTGGACGATGGCGAGATAGGTCGGCTGGTCGACATTGTGGAAGCCGAGGCTGAGGCCGAAGCGGTCGGACAGCGCCAGCCGGTTGTCCACCTCGTCCCGCACATTGATGGCGCTTTCCTGCTCGGCAATGTCGCGCGGCAGCAGGTGGCGGCGGTTGGAGGTGACGTACAGCCGGGCATTGTCGGGCCGTGCCTCGGCGCCGCCTTCGAGCAGGGAGCGCAGGGCCTTGGCCTCCTCGCCATGCGCCTCGAAGCTGATGTCGTCGGCGAACAGGATGAAGCGCCGGTCGAGCGGGCGCAGCCGCGCGAACAGGGCGCGCAGGTTGGACAGGGCGTCGC
>CAZACH010000154.1:0-5965 GCA_964483275.1 uncultured Sphingomonadaceae bacterium
GAGCAGAAGCTTCCCAAGCTTACGACGAGGGTTCGATTCCCTTCACCCGCTCCAGGCCGTCTCGCTCAATGCGCGGCGGGAAGGTCCGTCGGCTGCTTGGGGCGCGGGGCGATCCAGACCACGGCGGCGGCGATGAACAGCACCACGGCGGTGATCCAGAACGTGTGGTTGATCGCCATCATCACCGCCTGATTCTCCACGATCGAGCCGATCACCTGCCGTGCCTGTTCCGCCGGAAGGCCGGCCTGGGCGAGCGTTGCCTGGGCATCGGCGGGCTGGATCGTGGAGGCCAGCTCGTTCTGCGCCACGCGCTGCGAATCGCCCCACACGGTCAGCACCAGCGAGGTCGCCACCGCGATCGCCATCGTGCGCAGGAAGTTCTGGAGGCCGGCGGCCGACGCCGTCTCGTGCGGCAGCACCGAGGTGAGGGTGACGGCGGTGAGCGGGATCATGAAGAACGACATCGCGAAGCCTTGCAGGATCTGCGGCATCGACAGGATCCAGAAATTGGCGTCGGTGGTCCATGTCGTGCGCATCACCGACATCACGCCCAGCCAGGCGACGGCCAGCGAGATCATGATGCGCGCGTCGATCTTGCCCATCATCCGGGCGGCGATCTGCGAGGTGATGATCGCGGTCATCGCGGTGAAGGCGGTGGCCAGCCCGGCCTGGGTGGCGGTGTAGCCCATCGAGATCTGGAGCCATTGCGGAATGACGACGATGCTGGCGAAATAGGCGCCGAAGCAGAGCGCCAGCGAGATCACCCCCGTGGTGAAGCCCCGGTGCCGGAAGATGCGCAGGTCGACCACCGGATGTTCCTCGGTCAGTTCCCAGATGACGAACACCACGAAGCCGATCGCGGCCATGACCGCCAGCGCGACGATCAGCGGATCGCCGAACCAGTCGTGATCCCGGCCGATATCGAGCATGATCTGGAGGTTGCCGATCCAGAAGATCAGCAGCAGCAGGCCGATAATGTCGATCGGCACCTTGCGCACCGGCGTCTCGGCCGGTTTCAGCAGCAGCCGCGCCGCGAATACGCAGGCGAGCGCCACCGGCACGTTGATCAGGAAGATCCAGTGCCACGAATAATTGTCGCTGATCCAGCCGCCGACGATCGGGCCGGCGGCGGGGCCGAGCATCGTCGTCATCGCCCACAGGCCGATCGCCATGCCGCGCTTTTCGGGCGGGAATATCTGAAGCATCAGCGTTTGCGACAGCGGCATCAGAGGCGCGCCGGCAATCCCCTGGCCGATGCGGCAGGCGACCAGCATGCCCAGCGTCGTCGAAAGGCCGCACAGCAGCGAGAACAGGCCAAAGCCGAACATCGCCGCGATGAACATCCGCACCGTCCCGAAGCGCAGCGCCAGCCATCCGGTCAGCGGCACGCAGATCGCCTCGGCGACCGCGTAGGAGGTGATCACCCACGTCCCCTGATCGGGCGTGATCCCGAGGTTGCCGGCGATGTGCGGCACCGAGACATTGGCGACGGTGAGATCGAGCACCACCATGAAGTTGCTGATCGCCAGCACCAGGCCGGCCAGCAGGCGCCGCGAAGGCGCGATCTTCAGGTAGGAATCCAGCCCCGACGGGGCGGTTGCGGCGGAGCTGGCCATGGGAAAGGCCGCCTATGCGCCCGAGAGGTCGATGGTGACTTCGGTCGACAGGCCGACCCTGAGCGGGTTCTTCGCCAGCTCCTCGGGGTCCAGCTCGATCCGCACCGGCAGGCGCTGGACCACCTTGATCCAGTTGCCGGTGGCGTTCTGCGCCGGGATCAGCGCCATCGAGGCGCCGGTCGCGCCGGAGAGGCCGGCGACGCGGCCATGATAGACGACGCCGCCGCCATAAATGTCGGCGGTGACGGTGGCCGGCATCCCGGCGCGGACGCGGCGGAGCTGGCGTTCCTTGAAATTGGCGTCGACGAAGACCTGCCCGACCGGGACGATCGCCATCACCGGATTGCCCTGCGTGACCCGCTGGCCGAGCTGGACCTGCCGCTTGGCGACGACGCCGTCGATCGGCGCCCTGATCACCGTGCGCTCAAGGTCGAGCCGCGCCGCTTCCAGCCGGGCCTTGGCAGCGAGCACCCCCGGATCGGTATCCTCGGTCGAGCGCGCGACCAGCGCGTCGTTCGCGGCAAGCTCGCCCTTGGCGACGGTGCGCCCGGCTTCCGCCTGCGCCACCGCGCCGCGTGCCGAGGCGAGCGCGGCGTTCGCCGCCGCCCATGCCCGGCGCGCCACGGTCAGCTCGTCGCCGGAGACCGCGCCGCTCGCCGCCAGCGCCTCGCGGCGCTTGAGGTCGATCTGGGCCTTCTCGAACTCCGCCTGCGCCGTGGCGAGCTGGGCCTGCGCCTGCGTGATGTCGGCGCCGCGCGCGGTGATCTGCGCGGTCAGCGCCGCGCTCGTCGCCACCGTCTGGCGGAAGCGGCGGCGGGCGGCGGCCAGGTCGGCCTCGGCCTGCGCCACGGCGATGCGCGGGTTGGTGGGATCGAGCCGCAGCAGCACATCGCCCTTGCGGACGGCCTGCGTGTCCTTGACGTTGACCTCGACCACCTGCGCCGAGATCAGCGGCGTCACCTGCGCCAGCTCGGCGTTGACATAGGCATTGTCGGTGCTGACGTGGTTGCGGGCGAACAGGAAATACCAGAGCAGCACGACGATCAGGACCACCGCGAGCAGGATCGCGAAGCGGCGCAGCCATTTCCAGCGCGTCGCGAGGCGGGCGGCCTTCGCCTGCTCCGCCTCGATGTCCTGGCCGGCGGTGTCCACGGAAATGTCAGCCATTGGGAACGTCCTTGGTCGTCACGGTCGCGGCGGCGGTGCGGTCGAAGCCGCCGCCCAATGCGCCGATGAGATTGATGTCGCTTGCCCGCGCGGCCGATTCGAGCGTGGCCAGCCGCGATTGCGCGACCAGCATCCGGTCCTCGATCTGCAGCACGTCGAGATAGGTGGAGAGGCCGCCGTCATAGCGCTGGCGGGCGAGCGCATAGGCTTCCCGCGAGGCGGCGAGGGCGGTCCGCGCGTCGGCGACCCGCTGGTCGAGCGAGCGTTCGGTGGTCGCGGCGTCGGCGACTTCGCGATAGGCGGCCAGCACCGTGCGGTCGTAATTGGCGACGGCCTCGTCATAATCGGCGCGGGCGCTGCGATAGCGGCCGCGCAACGCGCCGCCGTGGAAGATCGGCAGGCTGATCGCCGGGCCGACGCTGCCATAGGTCGATCCGCCCTTGAACAGGTTGTCGAGGCCAAGCGACTGCATCCCGACGATCGCGCTCAGGCTGATCGCCGGATAGAAATCGGCCCGCGCGACCTTGATCCGGCTGGCGGCGGCCTCGACCCGCGCGCGTGCGCCGGCGATGTCCGGGCGGCGGCCGATGAGATCGGTGGTGGCGTCCGCCGGCAGGCCGCCGACGCTGGCGGGCGCGAGCGTCGGCCGGGTGAGGGCGAGGCCCCGGTCCGGTCCGGCGCCGACCAGCGCGGCGATCTGGTGGCGGATCAATTCAAGCGCTTCCGTCGCTTCGCCCAGGCCGGCGCGGGCGGTGGCGGCGTCCGCGTCGGCCTGACGCAGGCTCACGCGGTTTTCGAGGCCATTGGCCTGGCGCTGGGCGATGAGGTCGCGGTTGGCGGTGCGCAGCTCCAGCGTCGCCCGTGCGATGTCATGGTTGATGAAGCGATATTCCAGCTCGACATAGGCCCGCGCGATCGCCGTGGTCAGCATCAGTTCGGCCTGCCGCGTGTCGATCAGCGCGGCGCGCGCCTCCGAGGTGGCGGCGGCGAGCGCGGCGCGGTTGCGGCCCCACAGGTCGAGGTCGAAACCGGCGGCGGCGGCGACTGATCCGGTGTCGTTCCAGCCCTGCGGCAGAAATTCCTTGGGAAAGCCGTTATTATAGCTCTGTTTGTCGAACGTCGCGTCGCCCTGCACGTCGAGCCGGGGCCACAGCGCCGCCCCCGCCTGCTCGGCGAGGCCGCCGGCGCGGCGCAGCCGGGCGAGCGCCGCTGCGATATCGGGGGAACCGCGCAAGCCTTCCTCGATCAGCCCGTCCAGCTGCGGATCGCCATAGGAGCGCCACCAGCGATCGGCCGGCCAGGCGGGGGCCTCGGCGGCGCCGGTCGGGGCGGCGATGCGCGCGAAGGTCTGTCCGGCGGCGATCGAATCGGGCGCGCGCGGCGTCGGCGGGGGGCCAAGGTCGGGCGCGGCGGCGCACCCGGCAACCAGCGCCAGCGGGAAAAGCGCCACGATGCGGCGGGCCGAACCTGTCAGAATAGCGGGCATCCGATAGCCATACTAATTGGTATGATTTGCGCGATTACACCCCCGGTCGGCGTTGTCAATCAAAATATCATACTATATGGTACGGTCATTATGGAGTGCAGAAACGCCCCGTCGCAAAGCCGCCGGGAAGCCCGCCGGCAAAGCCGCCGGGACGCTATCATCGACGTCGCGGCGCGCTGGTTCCTCGAACATGGCTATGCCGGCACCACCATGTCGGCGATCGCTTCGGCGGTGGGCGGGTCGAAGGGCACGCTGTGGAGCTATTTCCCCTCGAAGGAGGAATTGTTCAGCGCGGTGCTGGACCATGCCACCACCGAGTTCCGCGCCGGGCTTTCGCTGACGCTCCAGCCGGCCGCCGATGTCGCCGATGTGCTGCACACCTTCTGCAACAGCTTCCTGGAAAAGGTGCTGTCGCCCGAGGCGATCGCGCTCAGCCGGCTGGTGATGGGCGAGGCCGGGCGCTTTCCCGAGGTCGGGCGCATCTTTCTGGAGCGCGGCCCGCGCCGCACGCAAAAGATGCTCGGCCTGTTCCTGGGGCAGGAGATGGGGCGCGGATTGCTGCGCCGCGACGACGAGATTCTGGCGGCGCAGACGCTCATCTCGCTCTGCATGAGCCGGCTGCACCAGCAGATGCTGCTCGGCGCGATCGACGTCCCGTCTCCCGCCGCGATCGCCGCCGAGGCGGATCGGGCGGTGGACATTTTCATGCGCGCCTATGCGCCGCCGCTGCCCGCCCCGGCGCGGCAGGAGGAGGAAGCCCCGGCCTAACGGTGGCGGGATGCCTCAGATGCCGTCGGGCTTGGGATCGACGCCGAGCGCGATCAGCCCGGCGCTCAGCGCGCTGGCGGAGGCCTCGATATCGTCGGGGTCGACCGAGCGGATCACGAAATTGGCGCCGACGCGGCCTTCGCGAAAGAAGGGATAGCTGCCGATCTGGCTGCTGCGGCTGGTCTGCTCCACCCATTGCAGCAGTTCCGCCACCTCGCTTTCCGCCACCCAGGCCCCGATGGTGCGGGAAATCAGCGGCGCGCCGCCCGCCAGCGTGCCCGCCAGCGCCTCCAGCATCTGCCCGGCGATCGCGGGGACGCCGGCCATGATGAAGATATTGTCGATGCGGATGCCCGGCGCGCCCGAGACGCGGTTCTCGATCAGCTCGGCGCCGTCCGGCACGCGGGCCATGCGCAGGCGGGTCTCCGTGACCGCGTCGGGCGTGCCGTAAAAATCCTCCAGCATCTGGCGGGCGCGGGGATGGACCACGACGTCGCGGCCCAGCGCCGCGGCGATCGCGTCGACGGTGATGTCGTCATGCGTCGGGCCGATGCCGCCGGTGGTGAACAGATAGTCGTGGGCGGCGCGCAGGGCGTTCACCGCCGCCCCGATCTGGGCGGCGTCATCGGCGACCACGCGCACCTCGCGCAGGCGGATGCCCTGCTGGTTCAGCCAGATGCCGAGCTGGGCGATATTCCTGTCCTGCGTGCGGCCGGACAGAATCTCGTCACCGATCACCAGCAGCGCGGCGGTCCAGATGCGGTCGACAGAATCGTGCGTGTTCATTCCCGCTTTCACTCGCACAGCGCGGCGGCGATTGCTATATGGTCGGCATGACAAGCTATACCATCGTCGAAGCCGATAGTGACGAAGACACCGGCGGCGCCATCAAGCTGCACGGCCCGGAAGGCTTTGCCGGCATGCGCGC
>CAZACH010000155.1:0-5962 GCA_964483275.1 uncultured Sphingomonadaceae bacterium
TTATCCCACCTATGGCTTCATCTATGGCGATGAAGCAGCAGCGGACGACACGGCCGTTGCCAGCGTCGCCCGCGACGAGGCCGGCGCCGCGTCGTAATCCAGGAGTTCAGGGGGCACCGTCCCGCGCTGGGCGGCGCCGTTTCCGCTGTCTTCAGGCGCGGCGCTTATTGCCCGTAGCCGGCATCCTGCGCGCGGGTCATCGCCTCGGCGGCGGCGGCGAAGAGCGCGCCCGACTTGGCCTCGCACTCGCGCTGTTCGGCCGCCGGGTCCGAATCCGCGACGATCCCGGCACCCGCCTGCACATGCATCACGCCATCCTTGAGGACGGCGGTACGCAGCACGATGCAGCTGTCCATCGCGCCGTCGGGCGAGAAATAGCCGACGCAGCCGGCATAGGGACCGCGCTTTTCCGGCTCCAGCTCGGCGATGATCTGGCAGGCGCGCACCTTGGGCGCGCCCGAGACCGTCCCGGCCGGAAAGCCCGCCAGCAAGGCGTCGATGGCGTCGTGGCGCGGATCGAGCCGCCCTCGTACGTTCGACACCATGTGCATGACATGGCTGTAGAGTTCGACGATGTGGCTTTCCGTCACCTCGACCGTGCCCGGCGCGGCGACCCGGCCGACATCGTTGCGGCCGAGGTCGAGCAGCATGAGATGCTCGGCGCGCTCCTTGGGGTCGGCGAGCAGGCTTTCGCGGTGCGCGGCGTCCTCGGCTTGCGTCTTGCCGCGCGGACGGGTGCCGGCGATCGGCCGGATCGTGACGTCGCCGTCGCGCACCCGCACCAATATTTCGGGGCTTGAGCCGATCAGGGCGAATCCGGGCAGGTCGAGGAAATAGAGGAAGGGCGCGGGATTGATCCTGCGCAGCGCGCGATAGAGGTCCATCGGCGGCAGCGGGAATTGCTGGGTGAAGCGCTGCGCCAGCACCACCTGGAAAATGTCGCCGGCGGCGATATAGTCCTTGGCGCGCGCGACCATGCCGGCATAGTCGCCCGGCGCCATGACGGCCGTGCGTTCGCCGCCATGATGCGCGTCCTGCGCGACAGGCTGCGGCACGCCCGCCGCCAGACGCGCCAGCGCCGCGTCGATGCGCTCCTCGGCATCCGCCGCGCTGCCGCCGTCGAACAGGGGCGCGACCAGATGCAACTCGTCCTTCAGCCGGTCGAAGACCAGGATCAGGGTCGGGCGCACGAACAGCATGTCCGGCAGGCCGAGCGGATCGGCATCGGGCACGTCGAGCGTCTCGACGAGGCCGACCGTCTCATAGCCCATATAGCCGACGAGGCAGGACAGCGCCGGCGGCAGCCCCTCGGGCAGCTCCATCCGGCAGGCCGCGACGAGCGCGCGCAATTCGGTGAGCGTGTCGCCCGGCAAGGCGGTGAAGGCGCCGCCCTTCCGACTGATTTCCGCCGCGCGGCTCCGCGCGCGGAAGACCAGGTCCGGCGCCAGCCCGATCAGCGAATAGCGGCCCCGCGTGGCACCGCCCTCGACGGATTCGAGGAGGAAATCGCCCCGCCCGGCCTCATGCAGCTTGAGCATCGCCGAAACCGGGGTTTCGGTGTCGGCGACCGTTCGCCGCCAGACCAGACCCGGCGTGGAGGTCTCCGCTGATCCCACGTTCATGCCCGGACGATCACTGGCGGGCCGATCCGCCACCGGACAGCCGGTCGCGGAACGCCGACACGGCCTTCTCGTTGATCTTGACGCCGACCTCGCGGCGGATCGCCGAGACGAACTGCGCCGCATATTCGTCGCCGACGACGCGGCCGAACTGGTCGCGCGTCGCATCGAGCAGGCCCGGCGCCTTTTCCAGATCGCCGGCCTTGATCTCGTCGACCTTGACGATGAACAGGCCTTCCTCATTGTCGGCCGGCAGCACGCGAACGCCGTTTTCCGGCAAGGTGAACATCAGCGTCAGCGGCGGCGGCACCTGTTCGGCGCGGGAAATGTCCAGCCGCCGGCCATTGCCGCGCTGCGCGGGCGGCATCTTGGCGTCGGCCAGCGCCTTGTCGAGATCGGCGCCGGCCTTGACCTTGGCGACGATCTGGTCGGCTGTCGCCTTGGCCTTGTCATAGGCGGTCCTGCGGGCGAGATCGACGGCGGCCTGTTCCTTGACCTGCTCGAACGGAGCGACCGCGGCCTGATGCGCCTCGTCGATGTTCAACAGGGCGAAGCGGCCATCGGGCAGATCCTCCACCACGGCATCCGCCTCCGGGTCGCTCTGGAACACCGTCCGCAACAGCGCGCGGGCGGGTTCTGGAAGCTGGTAGGCGGGATCGCCGGCGCGCTCGCCGCGCGCGTCGACATTGCTCACCTCGACCAGCGTCAGGCCGTTTTCCTGCGCCACGCGGGTGAGGTCGCCGCCGTCGGCCAACTGGTCATCGACCCGCGCGACCAGCGACGCCAGCGCTTCCTCCTGCTTGTGCCTGGCAAGCTCGCGCGTGACTTCGGCGCGGATGTCCGCCGGCGCGCGCTGGGCGGCGGCGCGAATCTCGTCAACCTTGACGACATGCCAGCCGAAGGGCGACTGCACCGGACCCGCGATCCCGCCCTGCCTGGCGCCGAACGCGGCGGCGGCGACGGCGGGGGCGGTGTCGGCGGCAAAGCTCGCCTGATCCGTCTCGCCGACCGCGATGTCGTGTGCCCCGAAGCCGCGGCCGCTTGCCGCGGCGGCGAAGCTCTTGCCGCCGTCCACCTCGGCGACGAAGGCCTTGGCGGCCGCTTCGTCGGGCAGCACGACCTGCGACAGGACGCGCTTCTCGCTCGTCTCGAAGGACGCGGCATTGGCTTTGCGGAACTGTTCGATCTCGGCATCGGTGGGCGCCGCGACGTCCATCGTGTCCGGCCCGAAAATGGCATAGCGGAAGCTGCGCCGCTCCGGCGTCAGGTAAAGGCTCTTGTTCTTGTCGTAGAAAGCGCGGACCTCGGCGTCCGAGGGCGGCTTCGGCTGCGCGAAGGCGCGCGCCGGGATCAGGCCGATGCGGCCCGTGCGTTCCTCCAGAAGCAGCGTCGCATAGGGACGGGCAAGCCCGGTGGACATCTGCGCATTGGCCGTGATCGGCACCAGAACCTGCCGGCGGATGATGTCGCCCTCCAGCCCGCTGCGCAGATTGCGGTCGGACAGGCGCTGGGCGCGCAAGGCCTGCTCATAGCTCGCCTGGTCGAACTTGCCCGCCACCTGGAAGGCGGGAACGCTCGCGATCTCGGCATCGACCAGGGGCTTGGAGGCGCCGAAGCCGAGCTTGCGGCCCCAGCCTTCGATCGCCTTGGCGCTGATCATCTGCTCCAGCACCTGATCGAAGCCGCCTTCCTGCACGAAGGTGGCGTTGTCGAGCGTCGGATTCTGCTGGCGGGCGTTGCGCACCACGCGGTCCATCTGCTCGGTCGCCTCGAATTCGCTGAGGCTGTCCTTGCCGATCTTGGCAAGCTGCGCCCCCTGGCCGGCGCCACCGCCGCCGAACGGATCGCCCGTGCCGACGCCGGTGATGATGAAGGCGATGACCGCCAGACCGAGGATGAGGATCGTCATCCAGGAGGAGAGGGAGCGTCGAAACCAGCCGATCATGCAGATATCCGTAAACAGACGCGCCGTCTGGACGACGGCGGCCCGCGACCATAGAAGCGCGGTCGGAACGCCGCAAGCACCGGCGGCGAAAGACAATTGGAGTGTTGGACATGCGGCGCAAGCTCGTGGCGGGAAACTGGAAGATGAACGGCTCGATGGCGGCTCTGGCCGAATTGGACGGCATCGCCGCGGCAGCCGGCGCCAATGCGGCGGTGGACGTGGCGATCTGCCCGCCCTTCACGCTGATCGCCCCGGCCGTCGCCCGCGCGCCCGGCCTTCCCATCGGCGCGCAGGATTGCCACGCGGCCGACAAGGGCGCCCATACCGGCTGCATCGCCGCGCCGATGATCGTGGAGGCCGGCGGCAAGCTCGTCATCGTCGGCCACAGCGAGCGCCGCGCCGACCAGCATGAGAGCAGCGCCGATGTCCGCGCCAAGGCGGAGGCGGCCATCCGCCATGGCCTGCTGCCGATCGTCTGCGTCGGCGAGACCGAGGCGGAGCGGGACGAAGGCCGCACGCTCGAAATCGTCGGCGCGCAGCTCGACGGCTCGGTGCCGCCGGCCGCGACGGCGGCGACCCTGGTGATCGCCTATGAGCCGGTCTGGGCGATCGGCACCGGCCGCACGCCGGGCGTCGGGGACGTCGCCGAGGTGCACGGCTTCATCCGCGAGCGGCTCACGACGCTGCTGGGCAAGGAACAGGCCATGGGCGTGCGCATCCTCTATGGCGGCTCGGTCAAGGGCGACAATGCGGCCGAGCTTCTCGCGGTCGAGGACGTCGATGGCGGCCTCGTCGGCGGCGCCAGCCTGACGGCGGCGCAGTTCGTGCCGATCATCGAGGCGGCCGCCGCCATTGCGTCGCGGCCCGCCGGGGAGTAAGGGCGCGGCTTCAGATATCGGATGAACACCACCCATGTTCCACACCCTGCTCCTCGTCTTTCACACCCTGGTCGCCGCGGCGCTTGTCGCCGTCATTCTGGTGCAGCGGTCCGAAGGTGGCGGGCTGGGGACCGGCAGCGCGCCTTCGGGATTGATGTCCGCGCGCGGGGCGGCCAATTTCCTGACGCGGGCGACGGCGATCCTTGCCGGGATATTCATCCTGACCAGCATCGGCCTGGCGGCGCTCGCCAGCATGAGCCGCGCGCCGACGACGATCGACACCTCGCTGGTCAAGTCGCCGGTGCCGATCGAGGATGTGCAGACGCCGGTGGTGCCGGGGCAGGGCGCCGTCTCGGGACCCGTCCGCGTCAATCCCGCTTCGGAAGGCGGCACCGCCACCACGCCGGGCACGTCGAAGACCGACGCCCAGGCCCCCGTTCCGCTCGCCGAGTAAAAACTATCCCCAGGCATATTTTGTCGGTGGGCTTTCGACTCGCGTCCGCCGCCGCTAGACTGTTACACCCATGACGCGGTTTATCTTCATCACCGGCGGCGTGGTCTCATCGCTCGGCAAGGGTCTCATGGCGGCAAGCCTCGCCGCCTTGCTGCAGGCGCGCGGCTATACCGTCCGCATTCGCAAGTTCGACCCCTATCTGAACGTCGATCCCGGCACGATGTCGCCCTATCAGCATGGCGAGGTCTATGTGACCGACGACGGGGCGGAGACCGACCTCGACCTTGGCCATTACGAACGGTTCACCGGCGTCCCCAGTCGCCAGTCGGACAATGTCACCTCCGGCCGAATCTACAGCAACATCATCGCCAAGGAACGGCGCGGCGACTATCTGGGCGCCACCGTCCAGGTGATTCCGCACGTCACCGATGCGATCAAGGAATTCGCCCGCGCCGAGACCGACGGGCTGGATTTCGTGCTGTGCGAAATCGGCGGCACCGTCGGCGACATCGAGAGCCTGCCCTTCATCGAGGCGATCCGCCAGCTCAATAACGAGCTGCCGCGCGGCACGGCGGTGTTCATCCATGTCACGCTGGTGCCGTTCATCGCGGCGGCGGGCGAGCTGAAAACCAAGCCGACCCAGCATTCGGTGCGCGAGTTGACCTCGCTCGGCATCCAGCCGCAGATTCTTGTCTGCCGCTGCGAACGGCCGCTGCCGGAAAATGACCGCGCCAAGATCGCGCTGTTCTGCAATGTCCGCAAGGAAGCGGTGATCCCGGCGCTCGACGCCCGCAGCATCTATGCCGTGCCGATGCAATATCATCGCGAGGGGCTGGACAGCGAGGTGCTGCGCGCCTTCGGCATCACCGACGCGCGGGCGCCCGACCTCACGCGCTGGGAAGACATCACCGACCGCCTCGACCATCCCGAGGGCGAGGTGACGATCGGCGTCGTCGGCAAATATACCGGCCTTCAGGACGCCTATAAGTCGCTGCAAGAGGCGCTGGTCCATGGCGGCATCGCCAACCGCGCCAAGGTCAATATCCGCTGGCTCGACGCCGAGCTG
>CAZACH010000156.1:0-5943 GCA_964483275.1 uncultured Sphingomonadaceae bacterium
TGACGGGGATCGAGGGCTTTCCGTCGATGGAAGGGCTTCTGCGGCGCAATGCCGACGAGGTGCTGATCACGAATCTGGAACAGCCGCTGCCGCCGCTCGAAAAATACGACCTGATCCTCGCGCTCGACGTGCTGGAGCATCTCACCCAGCCGCAGGCGGTGCTGGACGCGCTCGTCACGAGGCTGGCGCCGGGCGGTTCGGTGATCGTGTCGGTGCCCAATGTCGCCCATGTCACGGTGGCCGCCGACCTGCTGTTCCGCCGGCGGTTCCGCTATGTCGAGGAAGGAATCCTCGACGCCACCCACCTGCGCTTCTTCACCGAGGAATCGGCGCTGGCGCTGATGCGGGGCGCCGGGCTGCGCGTCGAGCGCGGCGTCATCAACGGCCTGCACGCGCGGCGCTATCGCTGGGTCGACAATCTGACGCTGGGCCTGTTCCGGCACAGCTTCGTCAGCCAATATGTCATGCTCGGCCAGGTCGGGCCGGCGGGACCGGCGCGGCCGGACTGGCGGAGGTCGCTGGGCCGCAAGGCTTGAGCGCGCGCCCGACCATCTCCATGACGAAGCGGCCGGGCGTACGTGTCTGCGGCCCTATTCGGCGGCGTCAGCCGGCGGCGCCGCGGCGGCCGGAACCGGCGGCTTCGGCGCTTCGGGCTTTTCTTCCGCCGTCTTGGGCGGGCCATAGCCATCCTGATAGACCACGGTCTTCTTCTTTTCCTCGACCAGCTTGCCCAGATCCTTTTCGACCAGCTCGGCCGCCTGCTCGGAGCGGATGCGCTGCTGGGCGTAGGAGACCGCCGGTTCGCCGATGAACGGCATCGGCCGTGCTTCCTTGATCTGGTTGGCGGTGACGATGCCGCCCGACGGCAGGATGAAGACCTCGCCCGCCGGCAGCTTGGTGATCGCCTCGTTCAGCGCGCGCGGCATTTGCAGCGTGTCGACCGACGCGGGCGCGCGGCGATATTCGATGTTGCGCTGGCTCAGCAGCTGCTCGATCTGGTCGAGCGACTTGAGCGGCTCCATCGCCTTGATGACCTCGGCGCTGGGCATCGGGAACTGGATCTGGTCGAGTACATAGAATTTGCGCTCGGCGAACAGTTCGGGATGCTTGGAAATATAGGCTTCGGCGGCCTCGCGGTCGGGCGCGCCGGCCTGGCCGGCGATCGACGCCTGCAACATCTGGGCGAGCAGCCCTTCGCGCTGGCGACGGTCCTGCAGGATGAAGCCGGGCGTCTGGTCGACCTTGCGGGCGATGGCCTCGGCCGCGACGATCTTGCGGTTGACGATGGCCTGCAGCGCCTGACGCTCGACCTCCTTGCGGGCCTCGCCATCGGGAAGCTGCACGCCGCGCAATTCGGCGTTCAGTTCGTGAACGGTGATCTCGTCGCCGCCGACGGTGGCGATGACCTGGCCGGCGGGCGCCTTGGCCGAATCCGACTTCGCGGACTTGTCGCCGCAACCGGCAAGCGCCAGCGTCGCCATGGTAACAATAAGCGCGCTTGGCAATTTGATGCGCATAGCTTCCCCCTCAATCCTCATTTTGGCCCGGCCAGTAGAAGGCAGGTGTACGATCTTAATCGAACGCCCGTGGCGCGTATATAGAGAGGATAATGTTTAGGAATTGTGGACGGCGCCTCAGGCGGCCGCCGCGTCGAGGCCGGACTTGTCGACCCACTCCGGGAAGAAGGCCGGTTCCCGCCCCGACCAGCCGGGCGCGGTGGCGACCGTCTCGGGAATGGTCTCGAGCAGGCTCTTGCGCAGGCGCGGATCGAGCGCCGGCAGCATCGCCGCCGCCGCGAAGCCGCCCGGCAGCCAGGGCCGCACCCGCGCGCCGATCAGCCGTTCATAGAGGAAACGATAGGCGCCGAAGCCGTTCAGCCGCCCCTGGCCGAGGTCGAAGCCCGAAACCGCGACCAGCAGGTCCTGAAAGCCCACCAGCCCGGCATATTCGGTCGAATCGGGGATACGTTCGCGCAGCGGCACGAGCAGTTCGTAGATATGGGCCTGGGCGCGGATCCCCGCCGCCTCGACCATGTCGCGGGACCAGGTGGCGATGGCGTTGCCGCGGCCGAGGCCAATATCCAGCGAGCGCCGGATATAGCGCTGCGTCGCCGCCGGAAAGCTCGCGAACTCCGCGATCTCGCGGAGAGTGGAGGCGCCTTCATTCGACCGTCTGGCTTCCGCCATGTGCCCGTTCCTTTCGATAGTCCCTCCAGCATTGCATCTTTCTGGTTACGGCGTGCTTAACGAATGCTGCGTCGCAACATCTTTCAATAAAACCCGCGTCGGGCGATTTTGCTCCCGCGATCGGAGCGGCCGGCCGCTTCCCCACCGGGCCAAGAGGGGCTACATCGGGAGATGTTAGGGAGATACCGATGCAAGCAGGTGAAGATTTCTTTCCGGTGCCGGCGGAATGGGCCGCGCGCGCCAAGGTCGATGCAGAGACTTATGCCCGCGACTATGCGCGCTCGCTCGACGAACCGGAGGCGTTCTGGCGGGGTGAGTTGGGCCGGCTCGACTGGGCGCGACAGCCCACGGAAATCTCGAACTCCTCCTTCGACGAGGCCGATTTCGGCATAAGCTGGTTCGCCGACGGGCAGCTGAATGTCGCCGCCAATTGCGTCGACCGCCACGCCGCCGCGCATGGCGACCGCACCGCGATCATCTGGGAACCGGACGATCCGGCTGACGAACCCCGGCGCTTCAGCTATGCGCAGCTGCTGGAGGAGGTCGGCCGCTTCGCCAACGTCCTGAAGCAGGCGGGGGTAAAGCGGGGCGACCGCGTGACGCTCTATATGCCGATGATCCCGGAGGCGGTGTTCTCGATGCTCGCCTGCGCGCGGCTGGGGGCGATCCATTCGGTGGTGTTCGGCGGCTTCTCCTCGGACGCGCTGGCGAGCCGCATCCAGGATTGCGATTCCTCCGTGGTCGTCACCGCCGACGAGGGCCGGCGCGCCGGCAAGACCGTGGCGCTCAAGGCCAATGTCGACCAGGCGGCCGCGCATTGCCCCTCGCTGCGCCATGTCATCGTCGTCCGCCACACCGGCGGCGATGTGGCGATGACCGGCCCGCGCGACATCTGGTATCATGAGGCGGCGGCCGGGGTCTCCGCCGACTGCCCGGCCGAGGTCATGGGCGCGGAGGACCCGCTGTTCATCCTCTATACCTCCGGCAGCACCGGCAAGCCCAAGGGGGTGCTGCACACGTCCGGCGGCTACCTGCTGTGGGCGGCGATGACCCACGAATATTGCTTCGACTACAAGCCCGGCGAGATCTTCTGGTGCGCCGCCGATGTCGGCTGGGTCACGGGGCACAGCTATATCGTCTATGGCCCGCTCGCCAACGGCGCGACCGTGCTGCTGTACGAGGGCGTGCCCAACTGGCCGACCGCCTCGCGCATCTGGGAGGTGGTCGACCGGCATCAGGTCAACACCGTGTTCACGGCGCCGACCGCGCTGCGCGCCCTGATGCGCGAGGGCGACGCGCCGGTGAAGCGCACCAGCCGGGCCAGCCTGCGCCTGCTCGGCACGGTCGGCGAGCCGATCAACCCGGAGGCGTGGCGCTGGTATCATGCCGTCGTCGGCGAGGGGCGCTGCCCGATCATCGACACCTGGTGGCAGACCGAAACCGGCGCGGCGATGATCGCGCCGCTGCCGGGCGCCATCGACCTCAAGCCCGGTTCCGCGACCAAGCCGCTGTTCGGCGTCGAGCCACAGCTCGTCGATGCCGACGGCAAGCTGATGGAGGGCGCGGCGTCGGGCAACCTCGTCATCGCGCGCTCCTGGCCCGGCCAGATGCGCACGCTGTGGGGCGACCATGCGCGCTTCTTCCAGACCTATTTCTCCACCTATCCCGGCAAATATTTCACCGGCGACGGCGCGCGGCGCGACGAGGACGGCTATTGGTGGATCACCGGCCGGGTCGACGACGTCATCAACGTGTCGGGCCACCGCATGGGCACGGCCGAGGTCGAAAGCGCGCTGGTGCTGCATGCCACCGTCGCGGAGGCCGCCGTCGTCGGTTTCCCGCACGAGGTGAAGGGCCAGGGCATCTATGCCTATGTGACGCTGAACGCTGGCGAGACCCCCTCCGACGAATTGCGCAAGACGCTGGTCCAGTGGGTGCGCCATGAAATCGGGCCGATCGCCACGCCCGACGTCATCCAGTTCGCCGTCGGCCTGCCCAAGACACGGTCGGGCAAGATCATGCGGCGCATCCTGCGCAAGATCGCCGAGGGCGACGTCAGCAGCCTTGGCGACACCTCGACCCTCGCCGATCCGGCGGTGGTCGACGATCTTCTCGAACATCGCGCCAACGGCAACTGAGGCGGTCGAGATTTTGCGATTCGCGATGATATTGCTGCTGGCGTCGGCGGCCGTGCCGGCGCTGGCGGCTGAGCCCGAGATCGTCGTCACGGGGGCCGGCCTGCCCGATGCCCGCGGCGACCGCGCCTATGACATCGTCACCATCGGCCGCGACCGGCTGGAGCAGGTCGCGTCGGGGCGGATGGAGGATGTGCTGCGCGACGTCGCCGGCTTCACGCTGTTCCGGCGCTCCGATGCGCGCTCCGCCCACCCGACCAGCATGGGCGCGACCCTGCGCGGGCTGGGCGGCAACGCCTCCAGCCGCGCGCTGCTGCTGCTCGACGGCGTGCCGCAGGCCGATCCGTTCGGCGGCTGGGTGGTATGGCCGGCCTATCAGCCGATGCGCCTCGGCCGCGTGCGGGTGACGCGCGGCGGCGGCAGCGGCGCCTTCGGGCCGGGGGCGCTGGCCGGCACGATCGAGATGAACAGCGCCGGCCCCGCCGACGTGCCGCCGCTGTGGGGCGGCGTCGCCTATGGCAGCCGCGACAGCGTCGAGGCGACGGCGGGCCTGTCCGGCACGCTGGGCGGCGGCTTCGCCAGCCTGTCCGCCGCCTATGCGCGCGGCGACGGCTTCATCCCGACGATCGAGGACCAGCGCGGCCCCGCCGACATCCCCGCCGGCTACGAGCAGGCGAGCGTCGCGCTGCGCGTCGTCATGCCGGTGGCCGACGATACCGAGCTGCAACTGGGCGGCGCCGGCTTTTTCGACGACCGCACGCGCGGCATCGCCTTTACCGGCAACCGCACCGAAGGCGCCGATGCCAGCCTGCGCCTCGTCGGCAATGGCGACTGGGGCTGGGAGGCGCTGGCCTATCTCCAGACCCGCGCGTTCAGCAGCGGATTCGCCAGCGTCAATGCCGGCCGCGCCGCCGCCTCGCCGACGCTGGACCAGTATAATGTCCCCGCCACCGGCTATGGCGCGAAGCTGGAATTGCGCCCGCCGATCGGCGACGCCGGCGAATTGCGGCTGGGCGTCGATGGCCGCGTCACCAGCGGCCGCACGAAGGAGCTTTACCAGTTCGTCGATGCCGCGCCGACGCGCATCCGCGACACCGGGGGCGAGACGCGTACCGTGGGGGCCTTCGCCGAGACCACGATCGAGGCCGGCGAGCGACTGATGCTGACCGGCGGCGCGCGGAGCGACCGCTGGTGGATCGCGGATGGCGACATCACCGAGCGCGCGCTGGCGGGCGGGCCGAGCCTGACCGACCTTGCCTTTCCCGACCGCAGCGGCTGGCGGCCGACGGCGCGCGCCGGCATCGCCTTCCGGCCCGCCGCCGCCGTGACCTTGCGCGGCGCGGGCTATCTCGGCTGGCGTCTGCCGACCCTGAACGAGCTTTACCGGCCGTTCCGCGCCGGGGCCGATGCGACGGCGGCCAATCCGGCGCTCAAGCCGGAACGGATGCGCGGCATCGAGGCGGGGGCGGATTACCGGCCGCTATCGACCGTCCGGCTCGGCGCGACGCTGTTCTGGAACCGGCTCGACGACGCGATCGCCAATGTCAGCATCGCCGCCGGCCCCGGCACCTTCCCCGGCGTCGGCTTCGTGTCGGCGGCGGGCACCTATCGCATGCGGCAGA
>CAZACH010000157.1:0-5932 GCA_964483275.1 uncultured Sphingomonadaceae bacterium
CTGACCGAAAATGCCCAGCCAGCGATCATGGCCAATGCGCTCGCCACCCTGCGCGTGCTGGAAAAGGAAGGCGGCATCCGGCTGGCCGACAAGGCCGATTTCGTCGCCGGCCACTCGCTTGGCGAATATACGGCGCTCGCCGCCGCCGAAGCGTTCGACCTCGCCACCACCGCCCGCCTGCTGAAGCTGCGCGGACAGGCGATGCAGGCCGCCGTGCCGGTCGGCGAGGGCGCGATGGCGGCGCTGATCGGCCTCGATTTCGAGGCGGCCAAGGCGGTGGCCGAGGAAGCCGCGCAGGGCGAGGTCTGCGAGGCCGCCAACGACAATGGCGGCGGACAGGTCGTCGTCTCCGGCCACAAGGGCGCAGTCGAACGCGCGCTCGACATCGCCAAGGCCAAGGGCGCCAAGCGCGCGCTGCTGCTCCCCGTCTCCGCCCCCTTCCACTGCGCGCTGATGCAGCCCGCCGCCGAGGCGATGGCCGAGGCGCTTGCCGCCGCGAAGCTTCAGGCGCCGCTGGTGCCGGTCTATGCCAATGTCACCGCCGCGCCGGCCGCCGACCCAGACGAGATTCGCCGCCTGCTGGTCGCGCAGGTGACGGGCACCGTGCGCTGGCGCGAGAGCGTCGCGGCGATGGCCGAGGCCGGCGTCACCCATTTCGTCGAGTTCGGCGGCAAGGTGCTCGGCCCGATGGTCAAGCGCATCGCGCCGGACGCTGCGACCACCAGCGTCATCACCATGGCCGACATCGAAGCGCTGGCCGGCAGCCTCTGACCGCTCAAGGATTCAAGGGAGAGACTATGTTCGACCTTACAGGCATGACCGCGCTGGTGACGGGCGCATCGGGCGGCATCGGCTCCGCCATCGCGCAGGCGTTGGCCGACGCGGGCGCGCGCGTCGCGCTGTCCGGCACGCGCGAGGCGGCGCTGGCCGAGGTGGCGGGCGGCCTTAAGGGCGACCCCGTGATCCTGCCCTGCAACCTGTCGGACAGCGCGGCGGTGGACGGGCTCGTGCCGGCGGCGGTCGCGGCGCTGGGGCAGATCGACATCCTCGTCAACAATGCCGGCGTCACCCGCGACAACCTCGCCATGCGGATGAAGGACGATGAATGGTCGGACGTCATCCGTATCAACCTGGAGGGCGCCTTCCGCCTCTCCCGCGCCGCGCTCAAGCCGATGATGAAGGCGCGCTTCGGCCGCATCGTCTCGGTGACGTCCGTGGTCGGCACCACCGGCAATCCCGGCCAGGCCAATTACGCCGCGTCGAAGGCCGGCCTCGTCGGCATGTCCAAGGCGCTGGCGCAGGAAGTCGCCAGCCGGGGAATCACCGTCAACTGCGTCGCGCCGGGCTTCATCGCCTCCCCGATGACCGACGCGCTCGGCGACGCGCAGAAGGAGGCGCTCACCGGCCGCATCCCCGCCGGACGGCTCGGCAGCGGCGATGACGTGGCGGCGGGCGTGGTCTATCTCGCCAGCCGGGAAGCGGCCTATGTCACCGGCCAGACGCTTCACATAAATGGCGGCATGGCGATGATCTGACGCTGTACAATGGCGCCAAAGCATATATATGCCGCGCCGCACCACGCATCTTGCCCTCTTGCGTCCCAAAAAAGGGGCGATTAGGGCAGGTCCGAACATTACGCGCATTACGGAAAAGGATCGCAGAATGAGCGACGTCGCCGAACGGGTTAAGAAGATCGTTGTCGAGCATCTCGGCGTCGAGGCCGACAAGGTCACGGAAGATGCGAGCTTTATCGACGATCTGGGCGCGGACAGCCTCGACACCGTCGAGCTGGTCATGGCCTTCGAGGAGGAATTCGGGGTTGAGATTCCGGACGATGCCGCCGAGAAGATCACCACGGTTCGCGATGCGATCACCTATATCGAGGCCAACCAGAACGGCTGAGCCTGTGCGCCCATGAGGCAGCGCCTTACGGCTCTCCGGGTGACTGGAGAGCCGTTTGCATTTGAGGGAGTAGGATTATGCGCCGTGTAGTCGTGACCGGCCTGGGTCTCGTGACCCCGCTGGGCGCCGATGTCGAAACTGCGTGGGCCAATATCATCGGCGCGAAATCTGGCGCCGGCCAGATCACCCGATTCGACGCCTCATCCTATGCCTGCACCATCGCGTGCGAGGTGAAGCCGGCCGACCATGCCTATGGCTTCGACGCCAACAAGCGCGTCGACCACAAGGTCCAGCGCCAGGTCGACCCCTTCATCGTCTATGGCATCGACGCTGCCGGACAGGCGCTCGAGGATGCCGGCCTCACCGACATGAGCGAGGAGGAGCGGCTGCGCGCCGGCCTGTCGATCGGCTCGGGCATCGGCGGCCTGCCGGGCATCGAGAGCGAATCCGTCGTCCTCCACGAAAAAGGCCCGCGCCGCGTCAGCCCGCACTTCGTCCACGGCCGCCTCATCAACCTGATCTCCGGTCAGGTCTCGATCAAATATGGCCTGATGGGTCCGAATCACGCGGTCGTCACCGCCTGCTCGACCGGCGCCCACTCGATCGGCGACGCGACGCGGATGATCGCGCTCGGCGATGCCGACGTCATGCTGGCGGGCGGCGCGGAAGGCGCGATCTGCCCGCTCGGCATCGCCGGTTTCGCGCAGGCGCGCGCGCTGTCCACCGCCTTCAATGACCAGCCCGAACGCGCCAGCCGGCCCTATGACCAGGCCCGCGACGGCTTCGTCATGGGCGAAGGCGCCGGCGTCGTCTGCCTTGAGGAATATGAGCACGCCAAGGCGCGCGGCGCGAAAATCTATGCCGAGGTCGTCGGCTATGGCCTGTCGGGCGACGCCTATCACGTCACCGCGCCGCATCCCGAGGGCTCGGGTGGCTTCCGGTCGATGAAGATGGCGTTCGAGCGCGCCGGGCTGAATCCCGAGGACATCGACTATATCAACGCCCACGGCACCTCGACCCCGCTCGGCGACGAGCTGGAGCTGGGCGCCGTTCGCCGCCTGTTCGGCAGCGCCATCGACACCGTGTCGATGAGCTCGACCAAGTCGGCGATCGGCCACCTGCTCGGCGGCGCCGGCGCGGTGGAGACGATCTTCTGCATCCTCGCCATGCGCGACGGCATCGTCCCGCCGACGCTCAACCTCGACAATCCGAGCGACAGCTGCGCGGGCGTCGACCTGGTGCCGCACAAGGCCAAGGAGAAGAAGGTCCGCGCCGCGCTGAACAACAGCTTCGGCTTTGGCGGCACCAACGCCTCGCTGATCGTCAAGGCGGTGTGAGGGCGGATCGGCGTGCGTTGAATCGGCACCGCCCTTCCCGCCGCCATTCGTTTCAAGGCTGCCCCCACATCCGTTCGTCCCGAGCCTGTCGAAGGACGACAGCTCAAGCCTTCCCGCCCGCAAGACGCGGAGCAGGTCTCACAGGCCGGGGCGGTCGTCCTTCGACAGGCTCAGGACGAACGCAGACAGGAACGGCTTGAAACGAGGAAGGCCGGAAGCGAGCGGCGTTGAGCGGTAGGGTTGCCCACGCTCGTTTTCCTGAATCCGTTCGTCCTGAGCCTGTCGAAGGACGACAGCACTGATCCCATCATCCGTTCGGCGTGGGTTCGGATTCCTGCGCTGTCGTCCTTCGACAGGCTCAGGACGAACGGATGTGGGAAGTTGGAAATCGGAAGCGGAGGCCACTTGGACCGGACGAACTCCGGGACGGCGCATCTTCCCGAATCGCGGCACATCCTGACCCAGACCCCGAGCAATCAGGGGCGGGGTTCGATTGATGCGCGGAACGTCGGATCGCGCGGGCGATTCCCCTCCCCTCGCCGCGCGCCATCCACTATAGCCGTCGCGTGAAGAAGCTGCTGCTCGCCCTCCTGCTCGTCGCGCTCGCCGGCCTTGGCTGGGCCGCCTATGACTGGCGCGGCCCCGGTCCCGCCGCCCGTGACACCAGCATCCAGATTCCGCAGGGCGCGACCCTGCGCGGCGTCGCGCGGCAGCTTGAGCAGGCCGGCATCATCCGCGATGCCGAGCGCTTTCGCGTCTATAGTCGCCTGTTCGGCCGCGATGTCGTGGTCAAGGTGGGCGAGTTCGCGATTCCGGCGCGGTCCAGCGCCGCCGAGGTGCTTGAAATCCTGCGCTCCGGGCGGCCGATCCAGCGCTTCATCACCATCCCCGAAGGCATGCCCTCCATCCTCGTCCACGAGCGGTTGATGGCCGAGAAACTGCTGACCGGCGAGATTCCGGTGCCGCCCGAAGGCGCGATCCTGCCCGACAGCTACAGCTTCGAGCGGGGGGAGAGCCGCGCAGCCGTGCTCCAGCGCATGCAGGCGGCGATGACGCGCACGCTCGACCAGCTTTGGCCGACGCGCAAGCCCGCCAGCATCGTCAAGGACAAGCGCGAGGCCGTGATCCTCGCCTCGATCGTCGAGAAGGAAACCGGCCAACCCGACGAGCGCCGCATGGTGGCGGGCGTCTACACCAACCGCCTGCGCATCGGCATGCCCCTCCAGGCCGACCCGACCGTGATCTACCCCGTGACCCGCGGCAAGCCGCTCGGCCGCCGCATCCTGCGGTCGGAGCTACAGGCCGACAATGGCTATAACACCTACGCCCGCGCCGGCCTGCCCGCCGGCCCGATCGCCAATCCCGGCCGCGAATCGCTCGCGGCGGTGCTCGACCCGCAACAGACCCGCGCCGTTTACTTTGTCGCGGACGGCACGGGTGGGCACATCTTCGCGGACACGCTCGCCGAACATGAGGCCAATGTCCGCAAATGGTACGCCATCCGCCGCGAACGCGGGGAGATGTAACAGGGGTCAGCGGCCTTCCCGTCCCAACGCGCTTGCGGTTTCGGACGCCTGCCACTAAGGACCGTCTCGTCGATTGGGGAGTAGCCCTCCATCCCGCCGGGATGGACCGCCGCGTCAACATGCTTGGTGGAGACACCATGGCGCGGTGAATTGCCGGAAGGCTTTCGGGCGAGACCAATGACGTCGGGCTTCCGTTCCGGTCGGGCGGGAGGCACGGTGTCGTTGGTTCTTAAGCTGCCTGACCCCCGGACGATCCATGGACGCCTTCCTCAGTTCCACTGCCATCGTGGCCATCGCTGAAATCGGCGACAAGACCCAGCTTCTCGCAATCCTGCTCGCCACACGGTTCAAGCGGCCGCTGCCGATCATTGCCGGCATCTTCGCCGCCACCATCGCCAACCATTTCCTGGCGGCGCTGGTCGGATCGCAACTGGCGTCGCTCGTCGAGGGCCAGTGGTTCCGCTATCTCGTCGCCATTTCCTTCATGGCCATGGCGGCATGGGCGCTGATTCCCGACAAGTTCGAGGAGGAGGACGCGCGCCCCTCGCGGCACGGCGCCTTCCTGACCACCCTCATCGCCTTCTTCCTGGTCGAGATGGGCGACAAGACCCAGGTCGCGACGATTGCGCTGGGCGCGGGCTTCCATGCCGTGATCCCCGTCACCATGGGCACGACGCTCGGCATGATGATCGCCAATGTGCCGGCCGTCCTGCTGGGCAATGCGATCATAAAACTCATCCCGCTCAAGACCGTGCGGATCATCGCCGCCGCGGCCTTTTTCGCGATCGGCCTGTTCCTGGCATTCGACACGATGACGCGCGGCGCATAATCGCGCGGCGCAACGAAAAAGGGCAACGGACCCGAAAGTCCGTTGCCCTTCATTTTTTCCGGCAGTCGCGGGTCAGGCCGCGAACTGGTTCATCGTGTTGTGGATGCCACCCGCCTTGAGGGCGGCTTCGCCGGCGAAATATTCCTTGTGGTCGTCGCCGATGTCGGAGCCCGACATGTTCTGGTGCTTCACGCAAGCGATACCCTGGCGGATTTCCTTGCGCTGGACGCCGGCCACATAACCCAGCATCGCCGCATCGCCGAAATATTCCTTGGCGAGATTGTCGGTGCTGAGCGCCGCGGTGTGATAGGTCGGCAGCGTGATCAGGTGGTGGAAGA
>CAZACH010000158.1:0-1684 GCA_964483275.1 uncultured Sphingomonadaceae bacterium
CGATCAGCGCCACCTGCACCTCGCGCTGGCCGGTGAACGGCGCCCGGCCATGGGCGACGATGCCGCAGCCCGCCTCCGAACGCCACGCCGTTCCCGGCCCGCCCAATCCAGGCGGGGCGGCGGACGAACGTCCCTGACATAGCGCATCACGGCTCATATCTGAAGCAGCGCGCCGGTGGCTTCAGCGACCCGCCCGCTCGGCCTGCTTTAGGCACCTTCCACGGCGGAAGGCGACAATCCGTCGCGGGCTATGTTATGAGGCATCGACCTGCCGAAAACATGAAACGGTCCGCAGCGGCTGACAACAGGGCCATGGAGAGCGTGATGGACAATCGACCCTTTGACGAGCCGCGCGCACGGTTCCGCGCCATGGACGAGGCCAGCCCGCAGGATTGGGCGATCATCGCCAATGCCGCGATGACCTTCACCAGCCATTTGCCGGACAGGCTATTGGCCCATCTGCGGCTGCTCGAACAGGATGCCGGCGGGTTCGCGGTCGATCGGCTGGAACATTCGCTGCAAACCGCCACGCGGGCCTATCGCGGCGGCGAGGATGAGGAATATGTCGTCTGCGCCCTGCTGCACGACATTGGCGACCTGCTCGGCCCGACAAATCATGCCGATATCGCGGCGGCGATCATGTCGCCCTTCATATCGGAGGAAAATCACTGGATGATCCTCCACCACGCCATCTTCCAGGGCTATTATTTCTTCGAACATCTGGGGCTGGACAAGAATATGCGCGAGCGATTTCGCGGACACCCCTCGTTCGAACGGACCGTGCATTTCTGTCACGCCTATGATCAGGTGGCGTTCGATCCGGGCTATGACACAATGCCGCTGGAAGCCTTCGAGCCAATGCTTGGCCGAGTCCTGTCCAACGTCAAGCGCTCGCTCTATCTCGACGAGGACGGAAAGGTCGTCTCGCCGCCGGCCCCGGCCGACAGGATTCCGGCCTGACCGGTTGTTCAGCCGCGTCCGATAAACGGCATTTTCGTCGGCAGCACCGTCATGAACTGCACATTGGCGTCGAGCGGCAGGCTGTCCATATAAGCGACCGCCTCGCCCACATGTGCGGCGTCCATCACCGGCTCGGGGATCACCTGGCCATTGGCCTGGAAAACGCCGTCGAGCGCCGCGGACGCCATGTCGCTCGCCGAATTGCCGATATCAATCTGGCCGACGGCAATGTCATATTTGCGGCCATCCAGCGAAGCCGTCCGCGTCAGCCCGGTAATGCCGTGCTTGCTGGCGGTGTAGGGAACCGAATTGGGGCGCGGCGCCTGCGCCGACAGGGAGCCGTTGTTGATGATGCGGCCACCGCGCGGATGCTGATCCTTCATGACGCGGAAGGCCGCGCGCAGGCAGATGAACGACCCCGTCAGATTGACGTCGACGATCTTTCGCCAGAGGTCCACCGGCAGATCCTCGAGCGGCCGCCGGGGCGGGCCATGGCCGGCATTGTTGAACAGCATGTCGACGCGACCGAATGTCTCCACGGTCGCCGCGAACAGGCGATCGACCGAAGCCTCGTCGGTCACGTCCGTCACCACCGATATGGCGGTGCCGCCCGCGGCCTCGACATCCGCCGCGGTCTGGACGAGCGGCGGCTCGCGGCGGCCCGCCAGCGCAAGCGCATAGCCACGTCTCGCCAATGCCAGCGCGGTCGCGCGTCCCACGCCCG
>CAZACH010000158.1:1694-5913 GCA_964483275.1 uncultured Sphingomonadaceae bacterium
CTCGACCACGAGCGCGCCGGAGGCGTCCAGCCCGCGTCCCACGCCCGTGCCGCCTCCGGTGATGATCGCGATCCCGCCCGTCATGATCCTTCACTCCATAAATCCGGCTGCGGCCCGGTATCCTGCATATCGACGCCGTCGCAACAACAGGCAAGGCGCCTCGGCATCGGGGAGGTTGCAAACTCATCCATCCGCTAGCATCACTCCCGTCGCGGCGATGGCCACGGCGATCGTCAATCAGGAAAGAGAGGCAGCAGTCATGAGCATCGAACCGATCGTCATCCACACCAACGCCTTCGTGTCGCGCTATCATGTGAAGCCGGAGAAGCGGGACGAGTTCATCGAGCGCTTCAACGCGCTGTGGAAGGCGGACATCCCCGGGCTTCAGGCCGTGACCAATTTCGTCTTCTATGGCTGGGGCCGCGATCCCAATCAGTTCGTCGCCATCGAATCCTGGAAGGACCAGAAATTCATCGACCAGACGCGCGAATCCCCGCTGTTCAAGGAAGCAGTGGCGGGACTCCTCTCCTGCTGCGATCGTCCGATGGAAATGGAGCTTTTCTCCGGCATGGAGGGGCCGCGCGACGTTTTCGATCAGTTCCCGGTCGGCGAGGCGAAGGTCCATCCGCGTTCCGGCGATATCGGCGCCGTCTTCCTCTGAGCCTTACCGGAGACCCATGTCATGACCGATGCGTCCGCGACACGTTTTCCCGAACTCGGCTGCTACACCCTGCCCGGCCACATCTCCGATCCGAAAGTGGCGGTCGAGGAGATCAAGGATGCCGAGCGGCTCGGCTTCGGCTCGATCTGGATCTCCGAACGCTTCAGCGCGAAGAATGCCGACGTGCTTTCCGGCGTGGCGGCGATGCTCGCCCCTTCGATGGGCATCGCCGCCGGGCTGATCCAGAACATGCCGCTGCGCCATCCGCTGGTCACGGCGGGCTATGCCGCGACGATGGCCAAGCTGACCGACGACCGCTTCGCGCTCGGCGTCGGGCGCGGCACCGACAGCCTGTCGGACGCCGCCGGCATCCCGCGCCTGAACTTCCGGATCATGGAGGATTACATCAATATCCTCCGCGGCCTGTGGCGGGGCGAGACGATCAATTATGAAGGGCCGCTGGGCAAGATCAGCGGCCTGCGCCTCGGCGTCGACCTGCCGAGGACGCCGCCCGTCATCATGGCCGGCATGGGCGAAAAGACCCTGCGCTGGGCAGGCGCCCTGTGCGACGGCGTCATCCTCAATTCGCTATGGACGCCGGAGGCCGTGGCGCGTTCCGTCAAGCTGATCCGCGAAGGCGCCGAGCAGGCCGGGCGCGATCCCGCCTCGGTGCGCGTCTGGACGATCCTGGTCAGCGCGCTCGACGTCCCGGAAGAAGCGATGCTCAAATATGTCGTGCGGCGGATGAACACCTATATCCTGTTCCCCGGCATGTTCGACGCGATCTGCGACGCCAATCGCTGGGACAAGGCGGAGGCGGTCAAGCTGCGCGCCGCGCTCGCCGAGTTCGACAAGAATGCGCCCAAGGGCACGATGGGCGATGAGTCGACGACCCGCGACCTCGACCAGTTGCGCCACATGGCCTCGCTCTATCCGCGCCACTGGATCGAGGAAGGCAATGCGGTCGGCACCGCCATGGACGGCGCCAAGGCCGCGCTGGCACGGCTGGAGGCCGGCGCCGACGGCATCCTGTTCCACGGCAGCACCCCGGCCGAACTCGCCAGCACGCTGGCGGCATGGAAGACGGTTCGTCCCGCCACGCTCAGCCAGACAGCGGTGAACCCCGGCTTCGCCTGATCGGGCCAGCCTGACCGCAAAAGTGGGGGGCATGGCCGGCGATGCGCGCGGCCATGCCCCTTTTCACGGCTCAGAAGGTCGCGCGCAGCCCGCCATAAACGGCGCGGCGCTCGACGGGATAGAAGGCCGCTGAGGTGGCGGTCGCCTGAACCACCGCCGACACGTCCCCCACCGCTTTCTTGCCGGTGAGGTTGCGGGCATCGACGAACAGCGAGATGCCCTCCGACATCGTCGCCCGCGCGCCAAGGCCGAACAGCGCATAGCCCGGCGCCCGCACGCTGTTCACATAATCCGCCCACGCGCCGCGCGGCACCCATTGCAGGTTCGGCGTGACGCTCAACCGCTCCGAGCCGAGGCGCAGCTCCGCCCGATATTGATGCGGCGGCACGACCGGCAGGCGGTTGTTCCCATATTGGCCGTCATTCCGGAAGCGGAAATCATTATATTGATAGACCTGACGCAGCCCTGCCCATGGCGCGAGGGCGAGGTCCAGCCCGGCTTCGATGCCTTGATGCCGGGTGCGGTCGGCGTTGAAGGTCGCCGCCGGAATGTCGGCCGAGGTTGAAAATTGCAGCATCTCGCCCCGTATCGTGGCGCGATAGACGCTGATGTCCCACGCCGCGATGCCGATCTGGCCGCGCGTGCCCAGCTCCGCCGTCCAGGCGCGCTGCGGACGCAGGTCGACAAAGCCCGGAAGCCCGGTGATCGGCGTCTGGTTCAATTCGCCAAGGCCCGGCAATTCCACCGAGCGGCTGTAATTGGCATAGAATTGCACGTCCCGGACCGGCGCATACAACAGGCCGAGCTTCGGCGAAAAGCTGTCGAAGCTGGCCGCGCCGCTCCGCGCCGGGTCGAGCAGATTGTCGACCGCACGCCGCCCGCTGCTGTGGATGCCGCCGCCCGACAGCCACAGCCCCGGCAGCGGGGCGACCCTCACCTCGCCATAGCTGTTGATCGTGCGGGCGGTCTGCCGCGCATTCGCCATCAGGGCGCCCCGCGCGCCGGCTTCGTTGACATATTGCCGCGCCGCCACCTTGCCGAAGCGCGCCTGGCTGCCCAGCGTCAACTCCCACGGCACAGCGCCCGCCGCGCCCGCGAGATCGAGGCTGGCGAAGACCCCGCGATCGTCCGACTTCTGGTCGAGGACGGCGAAGATCGGATGGAAAAGCTGCTTGCTGTTGTAAAAGCCGCCAACGGTCAGCCGCCCGCCGCCTTCTCGAAGGTCGTGCGGTTCTGAAGCCGGACGGAGTCGATGTCACGCGCCTGATCGAGCGCGATATTGCCGGCCAGCGCCTGACGCGGATTGCGCAACGCGGCGTCCAGCGTCAGCGCGCCCGGCAGGTCCTGGTCGATGCGGTTGAGGCTGGCATAGAAGCGGGTTTCGATGCCCTCGGCCAGGCGGATGCCGACATTGCCGTTGAAGCGCAGCGCGTCGCGCCTGGCATGGTCGCGGTCGCCATGCCCCCGGTCCGTCGTCAGCGCGAGATAAGCGTCGCCCCGCTCATCGGCATGAGCCACCGCCAGCTTGGTGCGGACCGTCGAGAAACTGCCGCCGTCGACGCGCAGTTCGGCGCGCGGCGCGGTGCGGCCGGTCGGCGTCACCGCATTGATGGCCCCGCCCAGCGTCGAGCCGCCATAGCGCAGCGCATTGGCGCCGCGATAGACGTCGATCCGCTCGAACACTTGCGGATCGAGTTCCTGGAAATCGCCATTGTCGTCGGCGAAATTGATCGGGATGCCGTCCTGCAAAAGCGTCAGCCCGCGCATATGATATCCCCGGCTGATCCCCGACCCACGCACCGAAAGGCGGACTTCCTGGCCGAAGCGCGGCTGGACATAGACGCCGGGCGAGAAGGCAAGCGCGTCGCCCAGCGAGACCGCGAGCATATCGGAAAAGCGGGCGGCATCGACGACATCGGCGCCGCCGGGGCGCTTGCGCACCTGTGCGCGCGCTTCACGGATGAGGTCGTCGGCGGTGACGATGATGGGGGCATCCGCGCTGGCTTCCGCTTGGACGGGAACCGCGAGGCCAGAGCAAAGCGCGAGCGCCGACGCGCCCTGAATGAAACGGGAAAGAACGGACATTTTGAAACGATCCTCGATCGGGAATAGCAGCAGGCCGCCCCGCCGAAGCGGCCGGGCGGCGTCAACGCGATCAGAGGGTCGTGGGCGGTCCTGTCGACGGCGGCGGCGGTGCGACGAGGCCCCGGCCGATGGCGACCGCCGGCGGGAAAAGCACGGGCAGCGCGGCGATGCCGAGCAGCGGCGGCAGCATCGTCGCCACGCCCGGCAGGTCGAACGCCACGCCCATGCCGGCAAAGGCGCATGCGTGCGTGGATTCGGCGGCCTTGGCGGGCTTGTCCTTATGGACCTGTCCCGCCTCGTCCATCCACACGGCGGTTGCGCCGGCGCTGTTGCAGG
>CAZACH010000159.1:0-1996 GCA_964483275.1 uncultured Sphingomonadaceae bacterium
AAGACCAATATGGCGCGGTCGAGGTGCGGCTCAATCAGGCGCATGGTCCGGTGCTCGTGTCAGGCGGCAAGGCGACGCCGATCGCCGTTTCCACCAATGCCAGCGGCGTCATGACCATGACGCTCGATCCCGGCGGCACGCCGACCGGTGTCGCCATTCAGGGCGGTGCGCTCGGCGGGCTTGCCGAGGCGGCGGCGCGTCTCAAGGGCTCGCGCGACGAGCTGGACAATCTCGCCAACGCCTTCGCCACCGCCCTCAATGCCAATCAGGCGGCGGGCATCGACCTTGACGGCAACCCCGGTGGGCCGCTGCTGTCGACGGGTTTCGCCGACATCACCGCCTCGCCCACCACGGTCGGCGCGGCGACCATCGAGGTGAACGTCGCCCCCGGCGCGGTGCCCGCGCCCGGCGGCTATCGCCTGACCTATGACGGCGGCGCCGATAACTGGATCCTCGCCCGCGCCGACGGCAGCGCCAGCGTGACCGGCAACGGCACGGTGACGCTGGACGGCCTCACTTTGACTCTGGGCGGCGCACCGCGTGACTTCGACAATTACACCATCAACGTCGCGGACGGCGCGCGCGGCCTCAACCTCGTCACCAGCAACGCCAACGCCATCGCGGCGGCATCGCCGTGGAGCACGGACGCCGCGATCGCCAATGCCGGTTCGGGCGCCGCAACGGTGCAAGTCGACGCGACCGCGACCGGCCTGCCCGCCCCCGCCCTGCCGCGCTACAACCTCCAGATGGTGAACGGGAATATCGAGATCAGCGATCCCGCCACCGACACGGTGCTGGAGACGCTGCCCTTCGTGCCGGGCATGACGATCAGCGGCGCCGGCTTCTCGGTCAAGCTCAGCGGCCAGCCGGCCGAGGGCGACCGCTTCTCCGTCATCGCTACCGGCGCCAACAGCCGCGACAACGGCAATCTCGCCAGCCTCGCCCTGATCCGCACCAGCGGCGGGTTCGAGGGACGGATGGACCATATCGTCAACGCCAATGACGCCAACCTCGAAAGCCGCAAGACGCTGGCCGACGCCAAGCTCGCGATCCGCGACGGCGCGGTCGCGGCGCGCGATGCGGTGTCGGGCGTCAACCTCGACAATGAGGCGACCGAATTGCTGCGCTTCCAGCAGGCGTTCAGCGCGTCGAGCCGGGTGATCCAGGTCGCCCGCGACATCTTCCAGTCCATCCTCGATATCCGCTGAGGCAGGCCCATGCAGATCGGCACCAAGCAGCTTTTCGACAGCTCCCTCACCCGGATGCTGAACCTGTCGACCTCCGCCGCGCGCCTCCAGACCGAGATCGCCACCGGCAAGAAGTTGCAGACGGCGTCCGACGACAGCGTCGCCTTCGACCGGCTGACCCGGCTGAAGCGCAACCTCGCCAATGAGAACCAGTACGCATCCAACGTCAACGCCGCCCAGACGCTGCTGCAACAGTCGGACACCGCGCTGGAAGGCATCGAAATCCAGATCCAGCGCGCCCGCGAGATCGCCATCGCCGCGTCGAACGACACGATGACGCCCGCCGACCGCAAGGCGCTGGGCATCGAGCTGAACGCCATCCTCGACACGATGATGGAACTTGCCAACACCCGCGACGCGCGCGGCCAGCCGCTGTTTTCCGGCGCCAGTTCAGGCGCCGCCTTCGCGAAGGATGCCGACGGCAATGTCGTGTGGACCGGCGAGGGCGAAGCGCCGCCGATCCCGATCGGCCTCAACGTCACCATCCAGGCGGCCGACAGCGGCGCGCGCCTATTCGGCGGCATCGCGACCGCCAGCGGCACGACCGACATCTTCGCCATCGTCCAGAACCTCGCCCGCGCCCTCGACGGCACCGCGCCCGATGACCCGACCATGGGCGACACCGCGCAGGCCCAACTCCGCGCCCGCCTCGACGCCGGCCTCGACGGCCTCGCCGCCGCCACCGACCGCATCAGCGCCAACCGCGCCTCCGTCGGCGCCCGCGGCGCGCGGCTGGAGATCGAGGCGGA
>CAZACH010000159.1:2096-4877 GCA_964483275.1 uncultured Sphingomonadaceae bacterium
CGGCCGCAAACGGCCGTTAAGTAAGATAGCGTTGCCGTCGAAGCCGGCATTCTTGGGGTGGGTTGATCGTTCATGATACCGGCAATCGGCATAGTCGTCCTCCTCCTGATGGTGTTCGGTGGCTTCGCGCTGACGGGCGGCGCGCTCGGCCCGGTCATGCATGCCCTGCCCCACGAAATGCTCATCATCGGCGGCGCCGCCGTCGGCGCGCTCATCATCGGCAATTCGATGAAGGAGCTGAAGGCGCTGGGCGGCGGCATGGCGCGCATCTTCAAGGGCGCCAAATATGCCAAGCAGGATTATCTCGACGTCATCTTCCTGGTCTCGCGCCTGATGAAGACGCTGCGCGTCGAAGGCCCGATCGCGCTGGAGCCGCATGTCGAGGACCCCGATACCAGCGCCATCTTCGCCGAATATCCCAAGCTGCTGAAGGACAAGACTCTCGTCCACCTGATCTCGGACACGCTGCGTCTTGTCGTCGTGTCGTCGGGCACGCTCGACGTCCATGCGGTGGAGGAGGTGATGGATAACGCCATCAAGACCCACCATCATGAGGAGATGCAGCCCGCCGACACGCTGCAGGGGCTGGCCGACGCGCTGCCGGCGCTCGGCATCGTCGCGGCGGTGCTCGGCGTCGTCAAGACGATGGGCTCGATCGACAAGCCGCCGAGCATCCTTGGCGGCATGATCGGATCGGCGCTGGTCGGCACCTTCCTGGGCGTGCTGCTCGCCTATGGCCTGGTCGGGCCGTTCGCCAACCGGCTGAAGCAGGTCATCGATTCCGACGCCGCCATCTATCATGTGGTCAAGCAGATCATCATCGCCTCGCTGCACGGCCATCCGCAGCCGCTGGTCATCGAGGCGGCGCGCAGCGGCATCGCCCACAGCAACCAGCCCGGCTTCGCCGAGGTGTTCGACGGGCTGAGGGGGCGCTGAAGCCATGGCCAGCCGCACCGCCAAGGACCGCCCCGGCTCCAATGAGCCGCCCAAGATCATCATCGTCAAAAAGGTGATCGCCGACGGCCATGGCGGCCACCATGGCGGCGCGTGGAAGGTCGCCTATGCCGACTTCGTGACGGCGATGATGGCGTTTTTCCTGCTGATGTGGCTGCTCGGCGCGACCACCGAGCGGCAGCGCAAGGCGCTGGCCGACTATTTCACGCCGACGCTGGTGACGTTGAAGCAGAACAGCGCCGGCTCCAACGGCCTGTTCGGCGGCCAGTCGATCCTCGACAAGGATAATTACCCGCACAAGGCGCAGCAGACCGGGCAGGTTTCGATGACCGTGCCGCTCGGCTCCAGCGGCGGCGAGACTGTCGGCACCGGGCCGAAGGGCGCGCTGCGCTCCGAACTCAGCAAGATGCGCGCCGCCGACCAGAGCAATTTCGAGCGGCTGAAGCGCGACCTCGAAGCCCGCATGGCGAGCGACAAGGCGTTGCGCGCGCTGCGTAGCCAGGTGCGCTTCGTGCCGACCCGCGAGGGGCTGCGCATCGACCTGGTCGACGAGGCCGATTTCTCGATGTTCGCGCTCGGCACCACCGCGCTGGTGCCGCAGGCGAGCGACCTGGTGGGGGAGATCGCCAAGTCGATCGCGCCGATGGGCAATTTCATCACCGTGCGCGGCCACACCGACAGCCTGCCCTATGGCGACCCGACGCGGATGAACAACTGGATGCTGTCGACCGGGCGGGCGGAAGCGACCCGGCGGCGCCTGCAATCCGGCGGCATCCTCGACGGCCGCTTCTCGCGCATCGAAGGCGTCGCCGATCGCGAACCCTATGTCGCGGACTCCACCGATCCCCGCAACCGGCGGATTTCGATCACCCTGCTCTATCGGCGGGGCTGATCCCGCCGGGCCAGCCGCCGGCCCGCAAATCGACGCCTTGACAGTGATTTACGGCATCTCATCGCAACGCGGGGGCGTGCGATTCCCTCTTTCGGTAAAGGTTGATGCGGTGGTAAGGCTTGCCGCCGATCGGCATCGCCGAAACAGGGTGTGTGCGTATGGTTGACCCCCGGTTCAGTGACTAGACCCATGTCTCGCTCCTTGTTCGGCGATGCTTATGAGGTTGGCCCGGCGGAACCGGAGCGGATGCGTGCCACGCCGCGCCAGAGCGTGCTGTTGTCCACGACAATCCGGTCGCCGGCCCTCGATGCGCCGGTCAGCGCCCGCGTGCGCAATGTCTCGGCGGGTGGCATATTGGTCGAGCCGGCGCGACCGCTGGCCAGCGGCCTGCAAGTGGTGGTCGATCTGCGCGGCGTGGGAGAGGTGTCGGGCGAAGTCGTCTGGGTCGCCGAGACCCGCGCCGGCATCCGGTTCAACGCCCCGATCGACCCCGATGCCTGCCGCAAGCCGGTGGGCGGCGGCGGCAAGGACAAGGCGGGCTGAACGGAGCGAATGTGAGCGAAGCGCTGCTTGATGCCGACGAGATCCGCGCCCGTTTCGCGCGCGCGATGTCGGACATGTATCGCGCCGAAGTCCCCCAATATGGCGCGCTGCTGGCGCTGGTGGAGGAGGTCAACGACGCCGTCCTCGCGCGCGACCCGATCATGGCCGCCTATTTTCGCGGCACGGGCCAGCTCGCGCGCGTCGCCGCCGAACGGCACGGCGCGATCCGCGTCGGCACGGCGGCGGAACTGGCGCTCGTCGCCCGCGCCTTTGCGGTGATGGGCATGGTGGCGGTAGGCTATTATGACCTCGCGCCGGCCGGGTTGCCGGTCCATTCGACGGCGTTCCGGCCGCTGGAGCCGGACGCGCTGCGCCAGGCGCCCTTCCGGATG
>CAZACH010000159.1:4887-5913 GCA_964483275.1 uncultured Sphingomonadaceae bacterium
CGCGTCTTCACCTCCCTGCTGCGCACCGACCTGATCGCCGACGCGGCGGTGCGGACGGCGGCGGAGGATATCCTGTCGCGCCGCCGCATCGTCTCGCCCGAGGCGCTGCGCCTGATCGAGCGGGCCGAGGCGGCGGGCGGCCTCGCCGGCGACGATGCCGACCGCTTCGTCGCGGCGATCGCGGAGACGTTCCGCTGGCATGGCGAGGCGACCGTCAGCGCCGGGGACTATCGCCGTCTGCTCGCGACGCATCGGCTGGTCGCGGACATCGTCAGCTTTCGCGGCCCGCACATCAACCATCTGACGCCCCGCACGCTCGACATCGACGCCGCCCATGCGCTGATGCCGAGCCGGGGCATGAGTCCCAAGGACGGCATCGAAGGCCCCCCGCCCCGGCGCTGTCCACTGCTGCTGCGCCAGACCAGCTTCAAGGCGCTGGAGGAGCCGATCATCTTCCCCGGCCCCGATGGGCCGGTGGCGGGCAGCCATATCGCCCGCTTCGGCGAGATCGAGCAGCGCGGCGCGGCGCTGACCCCCGGCGGCCGGCGCCACTACGACGCCTGGGTGGCGAAGGGGGAGGACAGCGCCATTCCCGGCCTCCCGGACGATTGGGAACAGCTCCGCGCGCTCGGCCTGTGCTATTTCCGCTATGCCGCGACCGCGAAAGGCCGGGATGCGGCCGCGGCGGGCGCACAATTCCCCGATGATTTCGAGGCGCTGATCGCCTCGGGTCACGTCACCGCCCATCCGATCACCTATGAGGATTTCCTGCCGGTCAGCGCCGCCGGCATCTTCCGCTCCAACCTCGCCGATCAACCCCGCGAGACTTATGAGGCGGCCGACAGTCGCGACGCCTTCGTCGCGGCGCTGGGCCACGAACCGCGCGACCCGTTCGCCCTCTATGAGCGGGAGCAGGCGGCCTCGGTGGCGGAAACCCGCGCGCGGTTGGGCATCACCGCCGGATGAGTGCCGCGCATGCCGTGATGGTGAGACCCTGGACGGTCAAGGTCTCGATCAGGCGATCCG
>CAZACH010000160.1:0-5857 GCA_964483275.1 uncultured Sphingomonadaceae bacterium
AGGGCGATGCGATCTGGCTGATCAACGCCAATGTGCCGGAGTTCAGCCACGGCAACCGCTTCAATCACGAACCGCGCCGACCGCGCAAGCTGCTGCTCAACCGGCGGGAGATCGACAAGCTGTCCGCCGCCGTCACCCGCGAGGGCATGACGCTGGTGCCGCTGTCGATCTATTTCAACACGCGCGGGCGCGCGAAGGTCGAACTGGCGCTCGCCAAGGGCAAGAAGCTGCACGACAAGCGGGAAACGGAGAAACAGCGCGACTGGAAGCGCGAGCAGGGACGCCTGTTGCGCAACCATGGCTGAACGGTCCGCCCGCTTCGGTGAATGGTTCAAGCGCAACATGCCCCGGCGCGAGGAACTGGCGCGCAACCGCTTCCTTCGTCCCTTCGCGCACCGGCTTCTGCGCAGCGAGCTGTGGCGCTTCACGCGCCGTTCGGTGCCGCGCGGCGTCGCGCTCGGCATGGTGGTCGGCATATTGATCCCGGTGGCGCAGACGGTCGCGGCGGCGCTGCTCGCCCTGCCGTTTCGCGCCAATGTCGCGGTCGCGGCGGTGACGACCTTCATCACCAACCCGCTCACGACCCCGCCTTTATGGGTGGCAGCCTTTTACCTGGGCAAATATCTGCTGCATTTCGACCATATCGCGCCCGATCCGCCGATGAGCGAGGCGGCGCAGAGCTGGCTTGCATCCTGGCTGCAATGGTTGATGGCGGCGTCCTTGCCGACGGCGCTCGGGCTGCTCGTCATCGCCATCGTCGGGGCTGTGGTGGGCTATGCGTTGTCGGCGCTGTGCTGGCGGCTGTGGATCGGCAATAAATGGCGACGCCGGGCGCTGCGGCGGCGTCAGCGGGCGTCCTGAGCCTCGCGTCCCTCGTCGGGATAGAGCGCCTTCATGAAATAGAGTCCGTCGGGCGGGGCGTTGAGGCCCAGCGCCGCCCGGTCGCGCGCCTCCAGCGCCGCCTGAAGGTCCTCCGCCGTCCATTGCCCGCGCCCGACCATCGCGAGGCATCCGACCATCGAGCGTACCTGATGATGGAGGAAGGAGCGGGCCGCCGCCTCCACGATGACGCGGTCGCCGACGCGCGTAATAGCCAGCCGATCCAGCGTCTTGACCGGGCTGTCCGACTGGCATTGCGCCGAGCGGAAGGTGGTGAAGTCATGAAGCCCGACGAGGTGTTGCGCCGCCGCCTGCATCGCGGCTGCATCCAGCGCAACCGGCACGCGCCACGCCAGCCCGGCTTCGTGGGTCAGCGGCGCGCGGCGGTTGACGATGACATAGCGGTAACGGCGGCCGATGCAGGCGAAGCGGGCATGCCATGCATCATCCACCGGCCGGCAGTCGAGGATCGCGACGGGATGGGGGCGCAAGCGGGCGTTGAGCGCTTCCATCAGCCGGAAACCCGTCATCGGCCGCGTGCAATCGACATGCGCCACCTGTCCGAGCGCATGGACGCCGGCATCGGTTCGCCCGGCCGCCTGCACCAGCGCCGGCGCGCCGGTGATCGCCTGCATCGCTTCCTCGATCGTCTGCTGGACCGAGGGGCCATGCGCCTGTCGCTGCCAGCCCATGAAGGGGCGGCCGTCATATTCGATCGTCAGTCGAAAGCGCGTCACCCGAGCCTCGCGCCCTTCGGCACCGGCCATCCGCGCAGCAATTCGCCCGCATCCACAGCGCCGCGCCCGGCCCGCTGCACATGCCGCGCTCGGATCGCGCCCGCGCCGCACGCGATGAGCAGGCCGTCGTCGAGCGTCGTTCCCGGCGGGCCGCTGCCATCCTCCGCCGTTGCCGAAAGAATCTTGAGCCGCTCGCCATTCAGCTCGGTGAACGCGCCGGGCCAGGGGTTGAAGGCACGGACCTGACGTCCGACCTCGACGGCGGGCCGCGCGAAATCGAGACGCGCTTCCGCCTTGCCGATCTTGGGCGCCAGCGTCACCCCCTCGTCGGGCTGGGGTGTCGCCACCAGATCGGGGAGGCGGTCCAGCGCCTCAACCATCAAGGCGGCGCCGAGCGTGGCCAGCTCGTCGGTCAAGGCGCCGGCCGTCTTGTCCGCGATGGGCGTCCGGGCGGCAAGCAGCATCGGCCCGGTGTCGAGACCGGCCTCCATGCGCATGATGGTGACGCCGGTCTCGTCGTCGCCCGCCAGGATCGCGCGCTGGATCGGCGCCGCGCCGCGCCAGCGCGGCAGCAGCGAGGCATGGACGTTGAGGCAGCCATGGCGCGGCGCGGCGAGCACCGCCTGCGGCAGGATCAACCCATAGGCGGCAACGACGGCGGCATCGGCCCCGAGCGCGGCAAACGCCTGTTTCGCCGAGTCGTCGCGCAAGGTGAGGGGGCACCGCACGGCGATCCCCAGCGTCTCCGCGCGCCGCTGGACGGACGAGGCTTGCGGCTGCTTCCCCCGGCCCGCCGGGCGCGGCGGCTGGGTATAGACGGCGGCGATGTCGTGTCCGGCGGCCGCGAGCGCATCGAGCGTCGGCACGGCGAAATCCGGGGTTCCCATGAAAACCAGGCGCATGGCGGCGCTTATCGCGTCAAACCCCGGCGGGCGCCAGTGCGCGATGATGAAAATCCACGCTTGGCAAAGCGCCGGTCCGCGCCCCATATCCTTGGCACCATGGCTTCTCCCGAAATCGACGCCCTGACTCAGGCGCTGGCCCGACTGCCGGGGCTTGGCCCGCGCTCCGCCCGGCGCGCGGTGCTGCACCTCGTCAAGCGGCGGGAAACCGCGCTTGTGCCGCTGGTGCGCGCGTTGCAGGCGGTGGAGGAGCGGCTGGTGGTCTGCGCCACCTGCGGCAATGTCGACACGCATGACCCCTGCGCCATCTGCACCGACCCGCGCCGCGACCCCAGATTGCTGTGCGTCGTCGAGGAGGTCGCCGACCTCTGGGCGCTGGATCGCTCGCGGCTGTTTCCGGGGCGTTTCCATGTGCTTGGCGGGCGGCTGTCGGCGCTCGACGGGGTTCGGCCGGAAGATCTCGCCATCGACGCGCTGCTGAGCCGGGTGAGCGCCGGCGGCATCGACGAGGTGGTGCTGGCGACCAACGCCACCCTCGAAGGGCAGACGACGGCCCATTATATCGCCGAGCGGCTGGAGACGCTGCCCGTGCGCCTGTCGCAGCTCGCCCATGGCCTGCCGGTCGGCGGCGAACTCGACTATATGGACGAAGGCACGCTGGCCCAGGCGCTGCGGGCGCGGCGACCAGTGGCCTGACCGCGCTATCTTGACGGAGGGGCCGGCGCTTCCTAGCTCCACCTCATGGCCGTTCTGACGATCATCGAGACCCCCGACCCCCGCCTCCGGCAGATTTCCCAGCCGGTGGAGCAGGTGGATGACGATTTGCGCGCGCTGATGGATGACATGGTCGACACCATGTACGCCGCCGCCGGCATCGGCCTTGCCGCCATCCAGGTCGGCATTCCCAAGCGCGTGCTCGTCATCGACCTCCAGGATGGGGACGGGGAGGGCGAGCAGGCCCGCAACCCGCGCTATTTCGTCAATCCCGAGATCGTCTCGGAATCGGACGAGCTGTCGGTCTATAATGAGGGCTGCCTGTCGGTTCCCGAAATGTATGCGGAGGTGACGCGCCCCGCGGCGGTGCGCGCGCGCTGGCTGGATTATGACGGCGTCGCGCACGAGGAGGAACTGGACGACATGATGGCCACGTGCCTGCAGCACGAAATGGACCATCTGAACGGCGTCCTGTTCATCGACCATCTTTCCCGGCTTAAGCGAGATATGCTGCTCAAGCGCCTGGAAAAGATCAGGAAAGCCGCCAAGAGCGAAGCCGCCTGAACGCGCCGCCCGCCGGTGGCGGCGGGCGATCAGAAGCGCGTGCGAAAGCCGGTGTCGAAATCCGTCTCGAAAAGCCGGGCAATCGCCTGGCCGACCACGTCCGGGGTCTTCAGCGTCGATGCATCCTCGCCGGGATAGGCGCGCGCCCGCATCCGCGTCGCCGTGGCGCCGGGATCGACGATCGCGACGCGCAGGTCGACGAGGTTCCTGACCTCCTCGGCATAGCTGAGCAGCAGCGTCTCCAACGCCGCCTTGGATGCGCCATAGGCGCCCCAATAGGCGCGGGGCGATGCGCCGACGCTGGAGGTGAGGGCGACGACGCGGCCATGCGGCGCGGCGCGCAGCAGCTTGTCGAAGCTGGCCAGAAGCCGCTGATTGGCCACGAGATTGAGCGCCAGCAGGCCGTCGAACTCCTTGGCGTCGATATCCTGCACCGGCGTCAGCGTGCCGAGCGTCGCCGCGTTCATCACCAGCATGTCGAGCCGGCCCCAGCGGCCGGCGATGGCCATGGCGAGCTTCGGGATCGCGTCGGTCTCCAGCAGGTCGAGCGGCGCGATGGTGGCGGTGCCGCCGGCCTGGTGAATCCGCTCCTCCACTTCCTCCAGCCCGCCGCTGGTGCGGGCGGTGAGGACGACGTGCGCGCCGGCGGCGGCGAGCGCCTCGGCGGTCGCGGCGCCGATGCCCCGGCTCGCCCCGGTGACGAGGGCGATTCGATCGTTCAGCTTTTTGGTCATGGAACCCCGTTGATTGCGCGGGCGAGTGGGCCGCTCAGGCGACATTCTCCGCGAGAAGCGAGAGCTGGTCGGCCGGCTCCAGCTCGTCCTGGTCGGTCAAGGTGGTGGGATAGGCGCCGGTGAAGCAGGCGTCGCAATATTGCGGCTGGCGCTCGTCCCGCATGTCCTCGCCGAGCGCGCGATAGAGGCCGTCGGTGGACAGGAAGGCCAGCGTGTCGACATTGATATAGTCGGCCATCTGCTCGACATTCATCTGCGCCGCGAGCAGCTTGGCGCGCTCCGGCGTGTCGACGCCATAATAGCAGCTATGCCGCGTCGGCGGGCTGGCGATGCGCATATGGATTTCGCGCGCCCCGGCCTCACGGAGCATCTGGACGATCTTCAGGCTGGTGGTGCCACGCACGATCGAATCGTCGATCAGGATCAGGCGCTTGCCGACGATCAGCGGCTTGTTGGCATTATGCTTGAGCTTGACGCCAAGGTGGCGGACCTGATCGCCGGGCTGGATGAAGGTGCGCCCGACATAGTGGGAGCGGATGATCCCAAGCTCGAACGGGATGCCCGATTTCTGCGCATAGCCGATCGCGGCGGGCGTGCCCGAATCCGGCACGGGGATGACGAGATCGGCATCCACCGGGCTTTCGAGCGCCAGTTGCTCGCCGATCTGCTTGCGCACCGAATAGACGCTTGCCCCGTCGACGATCGAATCCGGCCGGGAGAAATAGACCTGCTCGAACACGCAGGGGCGGGGGCGCATCGCGCCGAACGGCCGCATCGAACGCACTCCGCGCTCGGAGACGATGACCAGCTCGCCGGGTTCGACCTGACGGATGAAGGTGGCGCCGACCACGTCGAGGGCGACGGTCTCCGACGCGAAAACGAAGGCATCGTTCAGCCGGCCCATGACCAGCGGCCGGATACCGAGCGGATCGCGGCAGGCGATCATGCCCTCGGGGGTCATGCAGATCAGGCTGTAGGCGCCCTCCACCTGCTTCAGCGCATCAATGAAGCGGTCGAGCAGGGTGCGATAGGTCGAGGTGGCGACGAGATGGATGATGGTTTCGGTGTCGGACGTCGACTGGAAGATCGAGCCGCGGCGGACGAGCTGCCGGCGCAGCGTCATGGCGTTGGAGATATTGCCGTTATGCGCGATGGCGAAGCCGCCGGAGGACAGTTCGGCGAACAGCGGCTGGACGTTGCGCAGCGCCGTCTCGCCGGTGGTGGAATAACGCACATGGCCGCAGGCGACGCGGCCGGGCAGGCGGCGGATCACTTCGTCGCGGTCGAAATTGCCGGCGACATGCCCCATTGCGCGATGAGTGTGGAA
>CAZACH010000161.1:0-5823 GCA_964483275.1 uncultured Sphingomonadaceae bacterium
TCTGCCCCACATCACGCTCGCCCGCTTCGGCCGCGATGCCGGCCCGATCGCCGGTTTCATGGACGCGCAGGGCGGCCTCGCCTCGCCCCCGTTCGAGGTGGAGGATTTCTGCCTCTACGAAAGCCGGCTGTCGCAGGACGGCTCGGTTTACCGGATCGTCGAGCGCTATCCGCTCGACTGACCCCTGACGGCTTGCCTCCGGGCGCGGCGATTGCGGGCGATGCGCCGCAGGCCGTGGAGCAGCCCCCGCCGCGCGAACGGCTCGTTGCCGCCCGCCGCTTCGGGATCGAGCACCTCGCTCTCGGCGACCTTGCGCGCCGCGTCGCCGATCTCCGGCGGTTCGAACGGCACCAGCGTCCGCCCCTTCCCCCGCAGCGCCTCGACGGTCGCGATCAGGGACTTCGTCTCGCGCAGCGTCGCCTCGACATCCTCCGGCGTCGTGCCGAGATGCTCGGCGAGCAGCCCGGCACGCAGGCGGGCAATCGCATCGCCGCAAGCCTCGTTGCCCGAAAGCGCGGTATCGACGACGAGGTCGCATTCGCTGTCCAGCCCCATCGAGCGGTTGTTCATGTTCGCCGAGCCGATCCGTAATATCCGGTCGTCGACGATCATGATCTTGGCATGGACATAGATATCCTCGCCGCCGGCCGTCACCGGCGTGTAAATTCGGAAGCGGCCGTGCGCATCGACCTTGCCCAGCAACTCCATCAGCTGGGCGCGGGCGGCGCCCATCACGGTTTCCTCAAGCCAGCCGTCGGCCGTCTTCGGATTGACGATCACGAATTCCGGCCCGTCCGCCTCGGCGAGCCGCTTCGCGATCGCCTCGGCAATCACCCGTGACGCGAAATATTGGGTTTCGGCATAGACGAACGAGCGCGCGCCCTTGATCTGATCGACGAACAGCGCCTCGATCTCCCGCACCTCCTCGCTCGGGTCCGATTGGCCCTGCGTCCTGGCGATGCCGAGTTCCGCATCCCTGAAATCGGGGTCCAGCGAATCCGGCCAGATCGCGTCGTGCCGCCGGGGAACCGGCAGGTCCTCCCCGCTCGCCGTCTTCCAGCGCCTGCGGCCGAGTTCGCCCAGGCTTTTGGCGATCGCCCCTTCCACCGCCATGGTGGCGTCGTGCCAGGGCGGATAACGCCGGCCGGTCGGCCGCTTCCGCCCCGGATCGTCGTCGCGATGGTCGCGCGTGTCCCAGCGCGCGCCGGTCATGTCGATGCCGCCGCAAAAGGCCAGCGAATCGTCGATGACCACGATCTTGTGATGGTGGCTGGCGGTGGCGGAGCGGGCGCCGTCCAGCTTGAAGTGGATTTGCGGATTGCCGGTCCAGCGAAGCACTCGAAACACCGTCGAGCCGCGCCACAACAGCTTCAGCACGCCGATGTCCCATTTCAGGATATAGACCTGAAGCTCCGGGCGGCGGCGTGCCAGCCATGTGACGAAGCGCCCCAGCTTGACCGGCGCGCCGTCCCTGGTCCGCCGCTTCGGGTCCAGGGAGATGCGCGTGTCGAAATCCCAGCCGATCAGCAGGATCTGTTCGCGCGCATTCATCATCGCCTCGCGGACGAGGCGGTAATAATCGTCGGCATCGACGATCACGGCGGCGCGCTTTACCGCGTCGATCCGCCAGCAATTGCGCCCCGGCTCCATTGAGACGGCTGGCGGAGGGGGCGCTTCGTCGGGTTCCATGGCATCCGCCATGCCTCAGGCGCGCGCCCGCCGCAACGCCGCCGGCAACGCGCGCCTGCGCGACCCGCCTTCAAAACCGTCAGCGCGAGGCGAGGCTGTAACGCTCCAGCGCCAGGCGGGCGACATCGGCGGAGGAGGCGACGCTGCCGTCCTGCAATTGCAGCATATGCGGCTGCGGCGCTTCGAGGGCGCGCTGCCACATCACGATCGCCAGATCGTGACGGCCGGTCGCCTGATAGACGTTGCCCATGTTGATCAGCCAGGCCGGATCGCTGGCCTTGGCGGCGGTGCTGGCGTTGAGCAGTTCCTCGGCGCGGGACCAGTCCCCGCGCTCGATCGCGGCCACGCCCAGCGCGCCGGGCTGATAGCCGGTTTCCACAGCCGCAGTCTGCGTACTCGCCGCGCAGCCACCGACCAGCAAGGCCAGTGCCGACACCGCAAGGATGTTTTTCATTTCGCTCTCCAAAACCCTTCAATTATGACGAGGATTATTACATGCTTATGACAGCCGCGCAATTCATGAAAAATCCCGCAATACCGTAAGGGACGGGCATTGTTCCGGCATCGGGAGGGTGTCGGCGTGGCGCAGGATCGCGCCGTTTGTGACGCCGGGGCCGAATCAGACGATCGGCGCGACCAGTCCCGAAAGGGAGCCGCCCATCTTCAGGACGGCCGCACCCAGCAGCGCGCCCACGCCGACTCGGGTCGACAGGCTGTAGCCGTGCAGGCGGATCGTCCGGATGATGTGCGGGCAGCGCGCATCCAGCAGGGCCAGCCGGATGCGGTGAATCTGCGAATCGATGCGGCGCAGACGGGCGGGGTTGCTGAGGCCGAGCTGCGTTCCAAGCTCGGCGCGCGGAATCTCCCGCTCCGGGCTGCGGACGAGGCATCCGAGCAGCGCGATCGCGGCGACGTTGAGCTTGAGCACCCGCCCCTCATAGCTCGCGCGCTGGGCGGTGTAGTTCACCTCCAGGCCCCGATAGCGCACGATTTCCGGTTCGGGCGCCGGGCTGGTCCGGCGCAGGATGCCGATCCGCGTGAGCAGATCGTCCGCCGTCAGCGGCAGCGTCATGCAGGCATCGGCGCCCTCCTCCAGACACCGGATCGCCGTGAGACGGGACGAGGCCGGCAGCGCGACGATGATGACGGTATCGCCGGGCGGCGCAATGCCACGAAGATATTTGCAGAACTCCCAACGGCTCATCTGGTCGCCGAGATTGCCGACCAGCACCACCGACAGGCGCCGCATCCCCACCAGGCGCAGCGCCGTCTCGCAATCGCTGGTCACCTCGACGTCGAAGCCGCGCCCCTTGAGCGAGGATGCCACGGCCTCCAGCGTTGATGGAATCTTGTCGACAAGGACCAGCGCCTGCGGATTCGTCATGGTCTTCCCGTCAGCCCGCGCCGGACGCGATCGCCGGGCGGCGGACTTCCCCCTTTCGCCCCTCGCGGCCCGCGCCGCAATTAATGACGAAATCTCCGTTATGACGGCATTGTTACGCTTTGATGTCGATTGATGCAGACATTATTCCCTGCATTACAAACAATTCATCCATGGATATTTATATATCCCGAATTGTTTCTTTTATAAGTCATTTTTATTACATAAAAAGGAGGGAGGTTTCAGGACTTACTTGTAACAATACTATCATTATCCATCCCTAATGCGGCGCCGGGGACGGGCGATGGTCGCTCCGTCGAACCATTTAACGGCTACGAACAAGGGGCGGTCATGCATCACATGCGAAATATCCTTCTTCTCGGATCAGCGCTTTCACTCGTCGCGTGCGGCGCCGACGACATCGCCTCGCCGGGCGAAGGCGCGGTCATCGTCACACCCACGCCAACGCCCACTCCGACCCCGACGCCAACGCCGACGCCAACCCCCACGCCGACGCCCATCGGCCCGGCGGCGGATTGCCCGACCGGCTTCACCAATGCCGGCGTCATCGCCGAGCGTCGCAACTGCCAGCTTTCGGGTCGCGTCAGCGGCAACCTCGTGATCCGCGACCTGCCGGGGGTGATCTATTCGCTGTCCGGCCGCGTTGATGTCGGCACCGACGTCGGCGGCGACGGCGCGGCATCCGGCGGCGCGTCCGCCGCGCTCACCATCGAGCCGGGCGTCGTCATGTTCGCCTCCTCGGGCCTCGACTTCCTGGTCGTGAACCGCGGCTCGCAGATCTTCGCGGAAGGCACGGCGACCAAGCCGATCATCTTCACCTCGCGCCAGAATGTCGAAGGCAGCGCCACCGACCAGAGCGACGGGCACTGGGGCGGCGTCGTCCTGCTCGGCCGCGCGCCGATCAGCGACTGCCTCAGCGGCGCGGTCGGCGGTTCGGTCAACTGCCAGCAGCAGATCGAAGGCACCACGAACGCGCTCTATGGCGGCAACGTCACGGGCGACAACAGCGGCATCATGCGCTATGTGCAGATCCGCTATTCCGGCTTCGAGATCGCGCCGGGCAACGAGCTTCAGGGCCTGACCACCGGCGGCGTCGGCACCGGCACCACCCTTGAATATATCCAGGTCCACAACAGCTCGGACGACGGCGTCGAATTCTTCGGCGGCCGCCAGAACGTCAAGCATCTGATCGTCACCGGCGCCAGCGACGACAGCATCGACACCGACTTCGGCTATAAGGGCAACATGCAGTTCGTGATCGCCGTCCAGCGGGCCGGCGGCTCGATCGGCGACGCCATCATCGAAGCCGACACCGGCGGCAACGAAGACGCCCTGCCGCGCCAGGACACGAAGATTTCGAACTTCACCTTCGTGCACCGCAGCTCGGTCGGCCCGAACGCAGTCCTGCTGCGCGGCGGCACCGACTACACGCTGGTCAACGGCATCATCACCAGCTCCGCCACCGGCGCGGCCTGCATCGACATCGACGGCACCACCACGATCAACCCGGCCAACAGCGCGCTGGACGAGAAGGGCCCGCCGGTGTTCAACTCGGTCGTTCTCAATTGCACCAATCCGTTCCAGGACGACACCAGCGTCACCGCGGCCCAGATCGCGCCGATCTTCAACGCCGGCACGAACAACCAGACCACGTTCACGCCGTCGCTGATCAACGCATTCGTCAACGGCGCCAACGAGCGTGGCGTGACGGTGTTCGCGGCTTCAACGCTGGCCCCGTTCTTCGTCGACACCACCTATATCGGCGCCGTCCGCGACGAGAACGACACCTGGTATCGCGGCTGGACCTGCGACTCCGCCACTGCCGACTTCGGCAGCGGCCAGCTCTGCACCGCCATCCCGGCGCAGACCGCGAGCTGATCCAAAAACGTCCTGCCGGGCGGCGGCTTCGGTCGCCGCCCGCTTCTTCGATCAAGAATATTGGGGGAATTATAATGTCGAAGCCGCTCGCGCTCGGGGGCTTGCTCCTCATCTCAACTGCATTGGTGGCGCCGACCGCATTCGCGCAGACGAGCGGTGAACAATATGCGGCGGCGGATGCGGCCGCGAACGCCCCCGAGGTTTCCGTTCCCGGCGGCATCGGCGCCGAGATCGTCGTCACCGGCCGCCACGTCCCCGACATCGTGCGCACCACGCCGCAAGTCGTCTCCCTGCTGTCGACCGCCGAAATCGCGCGGACCGGCGAAGGCGACGTTGCCGGCGCCCTCCAGCGCGTCACCGGCCTGTCGGTGGTCGGCAACGGCTATGTCTATGTGCGCGGGCTTGGCGACCGCTATTCGCTGGCGCTGCTCAACGGCTCCCCCCTGCCCTCGCCGGAACCGCTCAAGCGCGTCGTTCCGCTCGACATCTTCCCGACCAGCGTCGTCGCCAGCGCGCTCGTCCAGAAAAGCTATTCGGTCAATTATCCCGGCGAATTCGGCGGCGGCGTCATCAACCTGACGACCAAGGCGATCCCGCGCGAGCCGTTCCTGACGATCAGCGGCGGCATTTCCGGCGACACCGAGACCACCGGCCAGTTCGGCTACAGCTATTTCGGCGCGAAGAGCGACTGGACCGGATTCGACAACGGCAGCCGCGACACGCCGCCCGCGCTGAAGGCGTTCTTCGCGACCGGGCAATCGCTGAATTCGCTCACTCCCGCGCAGAACGCCGCGATCGGTTCCGAGATGGTGCGGTTCAGCCGCGCCGTCGCGCAGCGCGTACCCAACCTTCCG
>CAZACH010000162.1:0-5809 GCA_964483275.1 uncultured Sphingomonadaceae bacterium
GGCCGGCGCCACGCTCCCACGTCCGCGCCTTGAGGTGGTTCGGCCCGACGACATGCGCGACGGTGACGTTGACCCGCTCGGGGAACAGCGGGTCGTTCTCGATCAGCGGACCGAGCCGGTCGAGCGGCACCGCGTCGACATCCTCCACGAAGAAGATGACGTGCGGGTTGCCGACATTCACCGCCATCGGGTGGTCCAGCGTCTCCCAGCCGACCGGCATGTCGGCGGTGTCCATGGCATAGGCGAGCGGGATGGCGTCCCAGTCGAAGCGCGACGCGCCCATGTCGACGCTGGCGCCGTCATCGGTCGGCGCGGCGTCGAGCAGGCCGCCCTTGGTCTCGACGCGGACATGGGCGCCGAGCAGGGTCGGCACACAGCGGGTGGCGTTGCCGCAGGCTTCCACTTCCGATCCGTCGGCATTCCAGATGCGCATGGCGAGGTCGGCGGTGGTCGAGGGTTCGAGGATGATGATCTGGTCGCAGCCGATGCCGGTCGCGCGGTCGCCGATGGCGCGGGCGAGGGCGGGCGTCATCGGCAAGGGGCTTTCGCGCGCGTCGAACAGCGCGAAGTCGTTGCCGAGGCCGTGCATCTTGTGGAAGCTGCGCATCACGTGGGGCGATCTAGGGTGGCTCAGGGTCCAAGTCCACCGGGAGACGATGAATGACGAACGAAGTCGATGCGGTTTTGCACTTCTGGCTGGAGGAAACGCCGCCCGAGCAGCGCTTCAAGCAGAGCGATGCGCTGGACGCGGAGATCGAGCGGCGCTTCGGCGCGCTGAACCGGCGGCTGGCGGACGGCGTCGGCGACGAATGGCGCCAGTCGCCGCGCGCGACGCTGGCGGCGGTGATCGTGCTCGACCAGTTCTCCCGCAACCTGCATCGCGGCTCGCCGGCGGCCTATGCGCAGGACGAGGCGGCGCGCGACCTCTCCCGCGCGGCCATTGCCAAGGGCTGGCATGTGGGGATGGACAGCTTCGAGCGGCAGTTCCTGTTCATGCCGTTCATGCACAGCGAGGAAATCGCGGATCAGCGCTGGTCGATGGCGCTGTTCGCCGAGGCGGGCAACGACCTCGCCTATGATTTCGCGCGGCGGCATTATGAGCAGATCGAGCGCTTCGGCCGCTTTCCCCAGCGCAACGTGGTGCTGGGGCGCGAGAGCACGGCGGAGGAGGTGGCGTTCCTGGAAACGCCGGGGGCGGCGTTTTAGTCTTCCCCTCCCACCTCCGTTCGTCCTGAGCTTGTCGAAGGACGACAGCTCCGCCTCAATGTCTCGCACGCTGGCAAAGCTGTGCAGCGTCCTTCGACAGGCTCAGGACGAACGGAGGTAGTGTCAGGATAACTGCCTTTTCACCCGACGAGGGTTAGGGAAATTGACTTTCCCCCATTCCCCCGCTAGGCCGCGCAAGCTTTCCAAAGAAGCGTCATATCGTTGAAGCGCCCAAGGGCGCCCGCCGGCCGACGAGGTTTCGTTCGCCGGCGCGATTTGCGTTTGGCGGCAGGCGGCGAGTGGAGGTGTCGATGTTCGAGAGTTTGAGCGAAAGGCTGGGCGGGGTCTTCGACCGGCTGCGCGGCCGCGGCGCGCTCTCCGAGGCCGATGTCCGCGCCGCGCTGCGCGAGGTCCGGGTGGCGCTGCTGGAGGCGGACGTGGCGCTGCCGGTGGCGCGCGCCTTCGTCGACAAGATCACCGAACGGGCGATCGGCGCGGAGGTCATCCGCTCGGTCACGCCGGGTCAGCAGGTCGTCAAGATCGTTCATGACGGGCTGGTCGACATGCTGGGCGCCGACACCGCCGATCTGGCGCTGGACGTTACGCCACCCGCCGTCGTGATGATGGTCGGCCTGCAAGGCTCGGGCAAGACGACCACCACCGCCAAGCTCGCCAAGCGGCTGACCGAGAAGGACCGCAAGAAGGTGCTGATGGCGTCGCTCGACGTCCAGCGCCCGGCGGCGCAGGAGCAGTTGCGCGTGCTCGGCGAGCAGACCGGCGTCGCCACCCTGCCGATCGTGCAGGGGCAGCTTCCGGTCGATATCGCGAAGCGGGCGCTTCAGGCGGCGAAGTTGCAGGGCTTCGACGTCGTCATGCTCGACACGGCGGGCCGCCTGCACGTCGACCGGCAGTTGATGGACGAGATGCGAGCGGTCGCCGGCATCGCCGATCCGCACGAGACATTGCTGGTCGTCGACAGCCTGACCGGCCAGGACGCGGTCAACGTCGCCAAGAGCTTTGCCGGCGAGGTCGAGCTTTCGGGCGTCGTCCTCACCCGCATGGACGGCGATGCGCGCGGCGGCGCGGCGCTGTCGATGCGCGCGGTCACCGAAAAGCCGATCAAGTTCGTCGGCACCGGCGAGAAGCTGGACGCGCTCGACGTCTTCGATCCCAAGCGGGTCGCCGGCCGCATCCTCGGCATGGGCGACGTCGTCAGCCTCGTCGAGCGCGCCGCCGAGACGATGGAGGCCGAGCATGCCGAGCGGCTGGCCGCCAAGATGGCCAAGGGCAAGTTCGACATGGACGACCTTGCCGGGCAGTTGAATCAGATGCGGCGCATGGGCGGCCTCGGCGCGCTCGCCGGCATGATCCCCGGCATGGGCAAGGCCCAGAAGGCAATGGCCAATGCCGGCATGGACGACAGGATTTTGGTGCGGATGGAGGCGATCATCGGGTCGATGACGCCCAAGGAGCGCGGCAAGCCCGAACTGCTCAACGCCAAGCGCAAGATCCGCATCGCCAAAGGCTCCGGCACTACGGTGCAGGACGTCAACAAGCTCATCAAGATGCATCAGGAAATGGCCACGGCCATGAAGCGGCTCAAGAAGATGGGCGGCCTCAAGGGGCTGATGGGCATGATGGGCGGCGGAGGCGGCGGCCTCGGCGGAATGCTTGGCGGTGGTGCCGCCGGCGGTGCGCCGGGCGGCATGCCCCAGCTGCCGCCGGGCGGCCTGCCCGGCCTTGGTGGTGGTGCGCCGTTCAACCTGCCGCCGGGTTTTGACAAATTACTGAAGAAATAGACTGGTTTAGAAAGGGAAACTTATATGGCACTTTCAATTCGCCTGGCGCGCGGTGGCGCGAAGAAGCGGCCTTATTACCGCATCGTGGTGGCCGACTCGCGCGCCCCGCGCGACGGCAAATATATCGAGAAGATCGGCACCTATAACCCGCTGCTCGCCAAGGATTCGGACCAGCGCGTCCAGCTCGACGGCGACCGCGCCAAGCATTGGCTGTCGGTGGGTGCGCAGCCGACCGACCGCGTCGCCCGCTTCCTCGACGCCGCCGGCGTCCGCGAGCGCGCCGCCCGCAACAACCCGAACAAGGCCAAGCCGGGCGAGAAGGCCGTCGAGCGCGCCGAGGCCCGCGCCGCCAAGGAAGCCGAAGCCAATGCGGTGACCGAGGAAGTCGTGGAAGCGCCGGCCAACGAGGGCGAATCCGCCGAGGCTCCCGCCGAGGGCGCGGTTGACGCGGCTCCGGCCGAGGGCGTCGAGACCGCCGAGGGCTGAACGGCTTGAGCGAGCCGCTGGTCACCCTCGCCGCCGTGGCCGGTGCCCATGGCATCGGCGGCGAGGTGCGGTTGAAGCTGTTCGCCGAGGGCCTCGACAGCCTGAAGCGCCACGGCAGCTTCGATGTCGGCGGGCGGCCGCTGACCGTCAAAAGCATCCGGCCGGCCAATGGCGGGGCGATCGCGCGGTTCGCCGAGATCGCTGACCGCAACGCCGCCGAGGCGCTGCGCGGGGCGGTGCTCGCCGTGCCGCGCTCGGCCCTGCCGCCGCTGGCGCCGGGCGAATATTATCATGTCGACATGATCGGCCGTGCCTGCGTCGACCCGGACGGGGCGGCGCTGGGCGCGGTGGTCGCGGTCGAGAATTATGGCGCGGGCGACCTGATCGAGGTCGAGCGGCCGGACGGCACGCGCTTCCTGGTGCCGCTCGACCGCGCGGTCACCGAGCAGGGCGAAACGCTGGTGATCGACCCGGCCTATATCGCATGAGCTGGCGGTCGACCGTGCTCACCCTCTACCCGGAAATGTTTCCGGGGCCGCTGGGCCACAGCCTGGCGGGCAGGGCGCTGGCCGAAGGCACATGGGCGCTCGACACGGTGCAGATCCGCGATTTCGCGACGGATCGGCATCGCTCGGTCGACGACACGCCGGCGGGCGGCGGCGCCGGCATGGTGCTGCGGGTCGACATATTGGCGGCCGCCGTCGACCATGCGCTGGCCACCAACCCGGCCGCGCCGGTGCTGGCGATGAGCCCGCGTGGCGCGCCGCTGACGCAGGCGCGCGTGCGGGCGCTGGCGGCGGGTCCGGGCGTCAGCCTGCTCTGCGGCCGGTTCGAGGGGTTCGACGAGCGGCTGTTCGAGGGGCGGCCGGTCGAGCCGGTGTCGATCGGCGATTTCGTCCTTTCGGGCGGCGAGACGGCGGCGATCACCCTGCTCGACGCTTGCGTTCGGCTGCTTCCCGGCGTAATGGGCGCAGCGTCCAGCGGAACCGAGGAAAGCTTCGAAACCGGCCTCCTCGAATATCCGCACTATACCCGCCCGGTGGAATGGGAGGGGCGCACGATCCCCGAAGTGCTGCGATCGGGGGATCATGCGCGCATCGCCGCCTGGCGCAAGCACAGGGCGGAGGATGATACACGGCTAAGGCGGCCGGACCTTTGGGAGCGCCATGTCGGCGCTCGGGTCCAGTCGCCCTCTGGCGCGCAGAATGAAGAATGAGGACGAGTGAGATGAATCTCATCCAGACGCTCGAGGCCGAGCAGATCGCGAAGCTGACCGAGTCGAAAAAAGTGCCGGAATTCCGCCCGGGCGATACGCTCAAGGTCGGCGTGCGCGTCGTCGAAGGCGAGCGCACCCGCGTTCAGAATTACGAGGGCGTGTGCATCGCCCGCGCCAATCGCGGCATGGGCAGCAGCTTCACGGTGCGCAAGATTTCGTTCGGCGAGGGCGTCGAGCGCGTCTTCCCGCTCTATTCGCCGAACATCGATTCGATCACCGTGGTTCGCCGTGGCGCCGTGCGTCGCGCGAAACTTTACTATCTGCGCGGCCGTTCGGGCAAATCGGCCCGAATTACCGAACGCCGCGATACGCGCCCGGCCGCCGAGGCCAGGGAAGGCTGACCCCAGCGATCAGCCCTTTCAATGAAATCTCGGACGGCCGGCCTCCTGCAGGAGCGCCGGCCGTTCGCATATGTGGAGAATGACAATGGGTTACCGCGTGGTGGTGGTGGGCGCGACAGGCAATGTCGGCCGCGAAATGCTGAACATCCTGGCCGAGCGCCAATTCCCGATCGACGAGATCGCGGCGGTGGCGAGCGCGCGTTCGACCGGCGACGAGATCGACTTCGGCGACACGGGCAAGACACTCAAGGTCCGCAACCTCGAGCATTTCGACTTCACCGGCTGGGACATCGCGCTGTTCGCGGCGGGATCGGGGCCGACCAAGACCTATGCGCCCAAGGCGGCGGCGCAGGGCTGCGTCGTCATCGACAATTCCTCGCTCTATCGCATGGACGACGATGTGCCGCTGATCGTGCCGGAGGTGAACCCGGACGACATCGACGATTATGTCGACCGCAACATCATCGCCAACCCGAACTGCTCGACCGCGCAGATGGTCGTGGCGCTGAAGCCGCTGCATGACGCCGCCCGCATCAAGCGCGTGGTGGTCGCGACCTATCAGTCGGTGTCGGGCGCCGGCAAGGAAGGCATGGACGAACTGTTCGAGCAGACCCGCGCCGTGTTCGTCGGCGACCCCAAGGAGCATAAGAAGTTCACCAAGCAGATCGCCTTCAACGTGATCCCGCATATCGACGTCTTCC
>CAZACH010000163.1:0-5675 GCA_964483275.1 uncultured Sphingomonadaceae bacterium
GCTGGAGCGCTTCGGCCGCTACACCCAGACGCTGCGCCCCGGCCTGACGTTCATCGTGCCCTTTTTCGACAAGGTCGGCCGCAAGATCAACATGATGGAGCAGGTGCTCGACATTCCGGGGCAGGAGATCATCACCAAGGACAACGCCATGGTCTCGGTGGACGGCGTGGCGTTCTTCCAGGTGCTGGACGCCGCCAAGGCCGCCTATGAGGTGTCGGAACTCTATCCCGCCATCGTCAACCTGACGACGACCAACCTGCGCACGGTGATGGGCTCGATGGACCTCGACGAGACCCTGTCCAAGCGCGACGAGATCAATGCCCGGCTGCTCGCCGTGGTCGATCAGGCGACCCATAGCTGGGGCGTCAAGATCACCCGCGTCGAGCTGAAGGACATCCGCCCGCCGGCCGATATCGTCAACGCCATGGGCCGCCAGATGAAGGCCGAGCGCGAGAAGCGCGCCGTCATCCTTGAGGCCGAAGGCAGCCGGGCGTCGGAGATCCTGCGCGCCGAGGGCCAGAAGCAGTCGCAGATCCTCGAGGCCGAGGGCCGCCGCGAGGCCGCCTTCCGCGACGCCGAGGCCCGCGAGCGCGAGGCCGAGGCGGAGGCGCGCGCGACCGAGATGGTCAGCCAGGCGATCGCCGGCGGCAATGCGCAGGCGATCAACTATTTCGTCGCCCAGAAATATGTCGAGGTGGTCGGCGAGTTCGCCCGCTCGCCCAATGCCAAGACCATCCTGTTCCCGGTCGAGGCGACGCAGCTGATCGGCACGCTCGGCGGCATCGGCGAACTGGCCCGCGAGGCGCTGGGCGGCAAGGGCGGCGACACGCCGCCGCCACCGCCGGCCCCCCGCCCGCGCCGCCCCGGCCCGTTCGAGACGGCGTGATGGCCGAGCTGTTCGCACAGCTTGCCGCCCATTGGTGGTGGCTGATCCTCGCCGCGCTGCTCGGCGGGGCGGAGATATTGGCGCCGGGCTTCTTCCTGATGTGGCTGGCGGCGGCGGCGCTGGTCACGGGGGTGTTCACGGCGGTGACGGGCCTTGGCCTCGGCATCCAGCTCCTGTTCTTCTCGATCGCCGCCGTCGTCGCGATCCTGGCGGGCCGCCACTGGCGCTATGCCAATCCCGACAGCGACGATCCCGCGCTCAACCGGCGCGGCGAGCGCCTGATCGGCCAGGTCGTGACGGTGATCGAGCCGATCGCCGGCGGGCAGGGCCGCGTGCAGGTGGGCGACAGCCCGTGGCCGGCGCGCGGGGCCGACGCGCCGCTGGGCGCGCGGGTGCGCATCGCGGCGGTGGACGGCACCACGCTGATGGTGGAGCCGCTATAGCGGGTTGATTATGCGCGCTGGTCGCCGGCGCGGCGCGCCTCCGCCTGTTCGCGCAGGAACAGCAGGACGGCCATCATCAGCAGCAGGCCGGCGGGCAGCCACAGCAGTTGCAGCCCGATCAGGCCGTAAAGCCGCGCCCCGGTCATCGCCCCCAGCACGAACGCGAACCACAGCGCCGCCGGCGTGCGCCATTCGCGCGGGCCGCCCTTGCCGACCGCCGCCGCGCCCAGCCGCTCGCCGACGCGCACCAGCGCCTCGGTCATGTAGGTGAGGCCGAAGCGTACGCCGCCATTGTCGACGAACAGCGCGTTGACGGTGCCCATCGCGATCAGCATCGGCACCACGGCCCACCAGTCCGGCCCGACCGCCGCGAGGGCCAGCAGGGCGGAGGAGGTCAGCATCAGCACGGACCGCTGTCGCCGTCCGGCGCGGTAGCCGAGCAGCGTGCCGAAGGTCACGCCGCCGATGAACAACGCGATCAGGCCGGCGGCGAAACCCGCCTCATGCAGCAGGCCGATGCCCAGCTCCACGCCGAGACGGGTCGAGTTGCCGCTCATGAAGGCGATGAAAAAGCCGCCCAGCTTCAGGAAGCCCGCCGCGTCGACACAGCTCGCGCAGGCAGTGACAAGCAGCGCGAGGCCAAAGTCGGACCGGCTGAGCTGGTTCATCGCCCGACCTTATAGCGCGGCGTGGGGGCAGGGGACCAGCCCGCCCCTGACGGTCCTCAAAGGCCGAGCGCCTTCGCCGCCTGATCCAGCCGCGCGCGGGTCGCCGGATCGTCGGCGAAGGCGGCCTTGCCATCACCGAGCGCCGCGCGCGCGGCGGCGCGGTCGCCCAGCACCATGCGCGCGCGCATCAGCCTTTCCCACCCGTCCGCATCGCGCGGCTCCTGCTTCAGGCGCGCGGCGAGGCCATCGACCATGCCCTGGACCATGGCCTGCCGATCCCCGGTCGACAGCGCCTCGGCATTGGCGATGTCCTGCGCGTTGGGACCGCGCGGTGCCGTCGGCGTGGCGGGCAGACGGCCGGTGAGGTCGATGCCCTGCTCCGCCGCCATCCGCCGCACCTGTTCGCGCAGTTGCGCCGCCCACGGGGCATCGGCCGGCGCATCGGCGAGCAGCTTCAGCCAATCGTCGAGCGCGCCCTTGCGGTCGCCGGCCTGGTCGCGGGCCATGGCGAGGAAATAGCGGGCGCGGAAATCCCTGGCGTCGAGCGCCAGCGCCTTGCGGAACGCGGCGTCGGCCTCCGGCGTCACCGTGCCGTTACCGGCGAGCACGAGTGCCTCGCCCAGCCCCGACTGGAAATCGGCGGCATCGGGCTTCAGCGCCACGGCGCGGCGATAGGCATCGACCGACTGGCCGGCGCGGCCGGTCTGGCCATAGGCCCAGCCGAGCGCCCGCCAGCCCTCGGCATCGTCGGGCGTGGTTTCGAGCCGTGCGACGATCTGGCCGATCATCGCCTCGATCTCGCCGGCCGGCCCGGCCTCGGCGGCCGCTGCGGCGGGGCGGCTCGCGGGCGTGCCGGCAAGGTCGGGCCGGCCGACCATCGCATAGATGCCGGTCACGGCCAGCGCGATCAGCGCCGCCATGGCGATCGCCAGCCGGCCGAGCGCATCCTGCGCCAGCGGGCGGCGGGCGTCGGCGGCGCGATCCCCCTCGGCGAGCAGGCGGCGCTTGACCTCCGTGCGGATCGACTGCGCCTCGGCGGCGGTGACGGCGCCGCCGCGCTCCTGTTCGTCAACGTCGTGCAACTGGTCGCGCAGCACGGCGAGCGTCGCCTCGCGCCCGGCAAGGCGGCTGTCGTGGCGGCGCACCAGCGGCACGGTCAGCGCCGCCGTGACGACGACCGCCATCACCGTGAGGACGACCCAGATAATCATTGATCGTCCTTCCTTGCGATCAGCCGTTCGACACGCGCCTGCTCCTCGGCGGACAGCGGCGCTTCGCCTCCGCCCGGAGGGCGACGGCGCAGATAGACCAGCAGGCCGGCCGCGCCGAGCAGCACCACGGCCAGCGGGCCGAACCACAGCGCCAGCGTCTCGGCGCCCAGCGGCGGGCGGAGCAGCACGAAGCTGCCATAGCGGTCGACCAGATAGTCCTTGACCTCGGCGTCGCTGTCGCCGGCGACCAGCCGCTCGCGCACCAGCAGGCGCAAATCATGGGCGAGGGTCGCGTCGGAATCGTCGATCGACTGATTCTGGCAGACGACGCAGCGCAATTCCTTGCTGATCTGCCGCGCGCGGGCTTCCAGCGCGGGGTCGGCCAGCCGCTCGTCCGGCAGCACGGCCCCGGCGGCGGTGGAGACGAGGGCGAGGGCAAGCAGCAGGGCGCGCGGTTTCATCGCGCGTCCGCCCGCAGCCGGTCCATCATCGGCTTCAGCGTGTCGCGCCAGTCATGTTCGCTGATCGGGCCGATATGCTTGTAGCGGACGCGGCCATTGCCATCGACGATATAGGTTTCGGGAACCCCGGTGGTGCCGAGGTCGATGCCGGCGCGGCCGGCGGGGTCGCTGCCGATCGCCCGGAACGGATTGCCGTGCCGGGCGATATAGGCGGCGCCGTCGGCCGCCGGCTCCTTCCAGTCGATGCCATAGATGGCGACGCCGTCGCGCGCCAGTTGCAGCAGCAGCGGATGCTCGATCCGGCACGGCATGCACCAGGAGGCGAAGATGTTGAGCAAGGCCGGCTCGCCCCGGATCTGTGCGTTCGACAGGCCGGCATCGCCATCGTTCAGCCCGGCGAGCTGGAAGGGGGGCAGCGGCTTGTCGATCAACGTCGAGGGCAGGCGCGACGGGTCGCGGGTCAGCCCATAGGCGAAGGCCAGCACGAGCAGCAGGAACAGAGTCACCGGTGCCAGGAACAGCAGGCGCTTCACGCGGCGACGGCCTTTGCGTCAGGGCCGCCCAGCGGATGGCGCACCGGCGCGCCGACGCGGAAACGGCGATCGGTCAGCGAGACGATGCCGCCCAGCGTCATGAACAGCGCGCCGAACCAGATCCAGTTGGCGAGCGGGTGGTAATAGAGGCGCACGACGCGGCTGCCGTCTGCTTCCGCATCGCCGATCGCGACATAGACATTGCCCCACAGCCCGTTGCCGATCCCCGCCTCGGTGGTCTGCGCCTGGCTGACCGGATAGGTGCGCTTTTCCGAGACGAGCAGTTCGGGGCGGCCACCGCGCGAGACCCGGAAGCGGGCCTGATCGGCGCTGTAATTGGGACCGTCGACGTGCCGCAGCGCGTCGAGCGTGACCCGCGTCGGGCCGATCGACGCGCTCTGGCCCGGCTGCATGGTCAGCACGGTGGAGGTTTCCATGCTGCTCATGGCGGTGATGCCGCAGACCATGACGCCAAGCCCGGCATGGGCGACGACCATGCCATAGATGGAGCGCGGCGTGGTGCGGACGAGGCGCGCCAGTCCCCCCGCGCGGGCACCGCCGAGGCGCCAGCGGCGGACGAGGATCCAGCCCGCGCCGACGATCAGCCAGACGCCGAGCGCGAAGCCCAGCGCCGCGAACAGCTTGCCAACGCCGGCGAGGACGATGCCGAGCAGCAGCGCCGCACCGGCAATGAGGGCGGGCCAGCGCAGGCGCCGGGCGATGGCGCGCGCCTCGTCGCGCTTCCAGTTGATGAGCGGCCCGATGGTGACGAGGACGAGCAGCGGGATCATGATCGGCACGAACACCGTGTTGTAATAGGGCGGCCCGACCGAAATCTTGTCGCCCGACAGCGCGTCGACGATCACCGGATAGAAGGTGCCGAGGAACACCGTCGCCGTGCCGGCCATCAGCAGCAGGTTGTTGATCGTGAGGCCGCCCTCGCGCGACAGCGGCGCGAAGATCGCGCCCGAGCGCATGGCCGGCGCCCGCCATGCGAACAGGCCGAGCGCGCCGCCGGTGGCGATGACGATCATCGCCAGGATGAAGACGCCGCGCTCGGCATCGACGGCGAAGGCGTGGACGCTGGTGAGAATGCCGGAGCGGACCAGGAAGGTGCCGATCAGGCTGAGCGAGAAGGTCAGGATGCCGAGCAGGATCGTCCACGAGATCAGGGCATTGCGCCGCTCCAGCACCAGCGCGCTGTGGAGCAGGGCGGTGCCGAGCAGCCACGGCATGAAGGAGGCGTTCTCGACCGGGTCCCAGAACCACCAGCCGCCCCAGCCAAGCTCGTAATAGGCCCAGAAGCTGCCGAGCGCGATGCCGGCGGTGAGGCAGGTCCAGGCGGCCAGCACCCACGGCCGCACCCAGCGCGCCCAGGCGGCATCGACGCGGCCTTCGATCAGCGCCGCGACGGCGAAGGCGAACGTCACCGAAAAGCCGACATAGCAGAGATAGAGCAGCGGCGGATGCAGG
>CAZACH010000164.1:0-5654 GCA_964483275.1 uncultured Sphingomonadaceae bacterium
TTTTACCGTGGAGAATGAGCAGCTTACGCCGTCCCTTAAAATCCGCCGTCATGTGCTGCGGGAGGTGTACGGCGCGCGGCTGAACGCGCTTTATCGGCCGTGACGAAGGACGATGACTCCACCGCCGAAACAATCTAGCCTGCCCCCGTCCTGACAAGCGATGGAGGGAGCAAATGGCTCACAAGTTCGAAATCTATAAGGACAAGGCCGGCGAGTACCGCGTCCGCTTCAAATATAATTCGGAAACCATGTTCTCGACCGAAGGCTATGCCAGCAAGGCCTCGGCGCAGAACGCCATCGACTCGATCAAGAAGAACGGGCCGAACGCCCCCACCGAAGACAATAGCTGACCAACCGCCCCCATAACCGCCCCCACATCCGTTCGTCCTGAGCCTGTCGAAGGACGACAGCGCAGGATTTGAAACCCGTACCGAACGGATGATGACGATCCGTGCTGTCGTCCTTCGACAGGCTCAGGACGAACGGATGTGGGGATCGGGGGGCCGGACGGTGAGCGGACTGGGTGCCGCTTCCATCCAGCACGAACTCAGCGCCGCCCGCCCTTGTGGCGGATGTTCGGCGGCCTGCCCCGCCGCTTGAGCGGGCGCGGGCGGCCACGCTCGTCCTTGCGGTGGAAACCGCCCCCCTCCGGCAGTTCGAAGCGCAGCGCGCCAGACGCCGGGTCGGCCTGGACCAGCCGCAGCGGCAAAGTCATGCCGGGGCGATAGGTCTCCCCGCTCTCCTCGCCCTCCAGAGTCTTCGAGGCATCGTCGAAGCGGAAGCGCTCCGCCCCCAGCGTCGACACCGGCACCAGCCCGTCGCCGCCGAAATCCGCGACCGTCGCGAAGAAGCCGAAGCTGGCGACGCCCGTGATGCGGGTATCCAGCACCTCGCCGACATGCTGGGCGAGATAGGCGGCGACATAGCGGTCGATGGTGTCCCGCTCCGCCTCCATCGCGCGGCGCTCGGCCATCGAGATATGCTCGGCTGTCCGCTCCATCGCCGCCGCTTCCTCGTCGGTCAGCCCGCCGGCGCCGAGGTCATAGCCGCGCACGAGCGCGCGGTGGACGACAAGGTCGGAATAGCGGCGGATCGGTGAGGTGAAGTGGGCATAGCTGCCCAGCGACAGGCCGAAATGCCCCTTGTTGACCGGGCTGTAATAGGCCTGCGTCTGGCTGCGCAGCACCTGTTCCATGATCTGCGGCCGGATCGCGTCGTCCGTCACCTTGTCGAGGATGCGGTTGAAGGTCGCGGGCTGGATCACCTGCCCCAGCGCGAAGCTGATGCCGAACGTCTCCAGATAATCCTTGAGCGCGACCAGCTTCTCCCGGCTCGGCGGTTCATGGTCGCGATACATCACCGGCAGCTTCTTCGCCTCCAGCGCCTTGGCAGCGGCGACGTTGGCGGCGATCATATAATCCTCGATCAGCCGGTGCGCCGGAAGCTGCTCGCGCGGCGCGACCGAGGCGATGCGCCCCTTCTCGTCGATCACCACCCGCCGCTCCGGCAGGTCGAGCGCCAGCGGCTCGCGCTTGTCCCGCGCCTTGGTGAGCGCCCCCCACGCTCCCCATAGCGGCTTCAGCACCGTCTCCGTCAGCGGATGCGCGATCTCCCCGTCGATCGCCGCCTGCGCCTGTTCATAGGCGAAGCTGGCGACGGAACGGATGACGGCGCGGCTGAACCGCCACGCCTTGAGCGTGCCGTTGGGCGCGATGGTCAGGTGGCAGGCGAGCACCGCCCGGTCCTTGCCCTCGACCAGCGAGCAGACGTCGGTGGACAGCGTCTCGGGCAGCATCGGCACCACCCGGTCGGGGAAATAGACGCTATTGCCGCGCTTGCGCGCCTCGCGGTCGAGTTCCGATCCCGGCCGCACATAGAAGCTGACATCGGCGATGGCGACGATCGCCCGCCAGCCGCCCTTCACCTCCGGGTCCGCTTCCGCCCAGACGGCATCGTCATGGTCACGGGCATCGGACGGGTCGATGGTGACGATCGGCAGGTGGCGCAAATCCTCGCGCTCGCCAAGGTCGAAGCGCGCTACCCGCTCCGCCTCGTCGATCACGGCATCGCCGAAGCGGTCCGGAATGCCCTTCTGGTGGATGGCAATGAGCGAGAAGGAGCGCGGCGCGAACGGATCGCCCAATATCTCGCTGACGCGGCCGGTGATGCGCGGCGGCCGGCCGACCTTCTCGACCAGCACGAGATCGCCCGGCTGCCCCTCGCCCGCGTCGGAGATCGGCAGTTCGCGGCGTTCCTTCTTGTCGATGTGGCGCAGCCACAGCCGGTCGCCCTCGGCATGGAGCACGCCCAGCACCAGGTCCGAGCCGCGCGCCAGCTTCTTCATGGGGTGGCCGACATAGCCCGCCCCCTGCTCCTCGATGCGCGCCAGCAAGCGGTCGCCGGGGCCGAGCGCGCCCTTGCGCGTCCGCTCGATCACCCGCACGCGCGGCGGCGGCCCGTCCTGCTGCCAATTCTCCGGCACCGCGAACACCGACGCGCCATCAGCATCGGCGACACGCAGCACCGTCACCTTGGGCAGGCCGCCCGCCTTGTGGAACGCCCTGCCCGGCGCGCTTTCGATCAGCCCCTCGTCGGCCATCTGCTTGAGCAGCGCCTTGAGCGCGATCTTGTCCGCCCCGTGCAGACCAAACGCCCGCGCAATCTCCCGCTTCCCCGCCGGCTGATCGCTGTCTGCCACGAACTGGAGAATCTGTTCGGGGCTGGGCAGGCCCGGCACGGGGCGGCGGGCCATCAGGCGGCGACGACGCGCTGGCGGAACCAGTCGATCATTTCCGCCTCGGTCAATTCCCCCGCCGCAAGAGCCATGAACGCCACCACCATCTCCGCGTCGCTGGTTTCCAGCATGAACCCGTTCAGGGCAAGGAAGGTTTCGGAAATCACCGCCGCGCTCCGCTTGTTGCCGTCCACGAAGGGATGGTTGCGGGCGATGCCGAACGCATAGCAGGCCGCAAGCGCCGCCGCATCCGCTTCTTTCTCATAGGCGACGAGATTGGCGGCACGGGCCATCGCCGATTCAAACGACGCGGCATCGCGCACACCGGCGCTTCCCCCATGCTCGCGAATCTGTTCGGCGTGAATGGCAAGGCCCACCGACACGCTGATCCAGCGCCAGACGATCGCCACCGGCTATTTGGCAAGTTCACGCAGGGCGGCGCGGCGACGCATCATGACGTCCCGCGCAACCCGCATCTGCGCCTCGAAATCCGGGTCCCGCGGCCGCAATTCTATGCCGCCCTCGGTAGGGCTTACCGATACGCTGTCGCCTTGCCGGAGGTGCAGGGCCGCAAGCAATTCCTTCGGCAGGATGACGCCGGTGGAATTACCGATCGGAATCAGCTTGAGCGGCCTGTTCATACCGGCGTTATAACAATCTTCCGCTCAGGCTTCAACGGACGCGGCCTTCTTGGATGGCTTCCGGGCCGCCGCTTTCTTGGCCGCAGGCTTCTTCGCCGCAGCTTTCTTGGGCGCCGCCTTCCTGCCCTTCTTCGTGGGGCCGGCCGCCGCGCGCGCGTCGATGAGTTGCGCGGCTTCCTCCAGCGTCAGTGCCTGCGGGTCGACCGACTTCGGGATGGTGGCGTTGGTCGTGCCGTCGGTGACGTAGGGACCGTAGCGGCCCTCCATCAGCTTGATCTCAACCTCGGTGCGCGGATGAGCGCCCAATACGCGCAGCGGTTCGCGGGCGGCGCCGCGCTGGGGGCGACCACCGCCGGCGGCGGCTTCGGCAAGCTTGACGACGGCGGCGTTCATGCCGGTCTCGAACACCTCGGCGGTGCTGGAAAGCCGGGCATATTTACCGTCATGCAGCAGATAGGGACCATAGCGGCCGATCGAGGCGCTGATCGGCAACCCGCTTTCGGGGTGGTTGCCGATGGTGCGCGGCAGGGACAGCAGCTTTACCGCCCAATTGAGGTCGATATCCGCCTGCGGTACATCCTTGGGAATCGACGCACGCTTCGCTTCCTTGCCGTCGCCGGACTGGACATAGGGGCCGAAGCGCCCCGAACGCAGCGAAACCTCCTCGCCCGTCTCCGGATGCGCGCCGAGCGCCACCGGCCCGGCATCCGCCGCGCCGGCCTCGCCGCCCGGCTGGGCGAACTTCCGCGTATATTTGCATTCGGGATAGTTGGAGCAGGCGATGAACGCCCCGAACCGTCCGCCGCGCAGCGCCAGCCGGCCGTCGCCACAGGCCGGGCAGACACGCGGGTCGCTGCCGTCGCCCTTGTCGGGGAACAGGAAGGGCGACAGGAACTCGTCGAGCGCCTGAGTCACCTCGGACGGCTTCTGCTCCATGACCTCGGCGGTCTTGGGCTTGAAGTCGCGCCAGAAGGCTTCCAGCACCGCCTGCCACTGGGCGCGGCCGCCGGAGATATCGTCCAGGCTGTCCTCCAGCCCGGCGGTGAAATCATAGCTGACATAGCGCTCGAAGAAGCGTTCGAGGAAGGCCGTCACCAGCCGCCCGCTCTCCTCGGGGAAGAAGCGGTTCTTTTCCACGCGGACGTAGGAACGGTCCTTAAGCACCTGAATGATCGAGGCATAGGTGGAGGGCCGGCCGATCCCCAGCTCCTCCAGCTTCTTGACGAGGCTGGCTTCCGAATAGCGCGGCGGCGGCTGGGTGAAATGCTGCTCGGCCTTGACCTCGTTCAGCGCCGGGCGGTCGCCGGTGGCGAGGCGCGGCAGGCGGGCGCCGTCCTCGTCGTCGGCATCGTCATGCCCCTCTTGATAGAGGGTGAGGAAGCCTGGAAACGCGACGACCTGTCCGGTGGCGCGCAGGCCGGCGCGACCGTTGGCGTCGGCCAGTTCCACCGTCGTCCGCTCCAGCCGGGCCGACGCCATCTGGCTGGCCAGCGCGCGCTTCCAGACCAGCGCATAGAGCTTGGCATGGTCGCCCGAACCGGCGGCATCGCGCCGGAAATCGGTGGGACGGATCGCCTCGTGCGCCTCCTGCGCATTTTTCGCCTTGGTCGAATAGGCGCGCGGGGCGTCGGGCAGATAGGGCTTGTCGAAACGGTCGGCGATGGCTTCCCGCGCCGCTGCGATGGCCTCGCCCGCCATCTGCACGCCGTCGGTCCGCATATAGGTGATGAGGCCGTCCTCATAGAGCTGCTGGGCCAGCCGCATCGTGTGCTGCGCCGAGAAGCCGAGCTTGCGCGCCGCTTCCTGCTGCAATGTCGAAGTGGTGAAGGGCGGCTGCGGGTTGCGCGTCACCGGCTTGGTCTCGACCGATGCGACCGAGAAGCTGCCAGCCTCCACCGCCGCCTTGGCCGCCATCGCCGCGCCCTCGTCGCCCAGCGTCAGCTTGTCGATCTTCTTGCCGTCCAGCGTCACCAGACGCGCCTGGAAGGCCTGCCCGGACGCTTCCATGGCAGCCGTGACCGACCAATATTCCTGCGCGATGAACGCCTCGATCTCGCGTTCACGGCTGACGACGAGGCGCAGCGCCACCGACTGGACGCGTCCAGCCGACTTGGCGCCCGGCAGCTTGCGCCACAGCACCGGCGACAGGGTGAAACCCACCAGATAGTCCAGCGCCCGGCGCGCGCGATAGGCATCGATCAGGTCGTCGTCCAGTTCGCGCGGCGCGGCCATGGCGGCGGTGACGGCCGGCTTGGTGATGGCGTTGAACGTCACCCGCT
>CAZACH010000165.1:0-5646 GCA_964483275.1 uncultured Sphingomonadaceae bacterium
CGCCTATCTCAACCTCGACCGCGTCATCCAGATCATCCGCGAGGAGGATGAGCCAAAGGCCGTGATGATGGCCGAGTTCGAGCTGACCGACCGGCAGGCCGAGGCCATCCTCAACATGCGGCTGCGCTCCCTGCGCAAGCTGGAGGAGATGGAGATCCGCAAGGAGGACAAGGCCCTGCGCGCCGAGCGCAAAGCCTTGCGCGAACTGCTCGCCTCCCCCGAACTCCAGCGCGCGCGGCTGAAGTCCGACCTCGCAGCCCTGCGCGAAACCTATGGCCCGGAGACGGCGCTCGGCCGCCGCCGCACCAGTTTCGCGGAAGCCGGCGCGGCGCGCGAGATCAACTGGCAGGCGATGATCGAGAAGGAGCCGATCACCGTCATCCTCTCCGAACGCGGCTGGGTGCGGGCGATGAAGGGCCATATCGACCTCGCCTCCGCCGATGCCGTCAAGTTCCGCGAGGGCGACGGCCCGGCCTTCGCCTTCCACGCCCACACCACCGACCGGCTGATGCTCGCCGCCTCGACCGGGCGCTTCTATACGCTGGGCGCCGACAAGCTGCCCGGCGGGCGCGGCTTCGGGGAGCCGGTGCGGTTGATGATCGACATGGACAATGAGGCGCAGATCATCGCCTTCGCCCCGGTGCGGCCGGGCGAGAAGCTGCTGCTCGCCGCCACCGACGGCCGGGGCTTCGTCGTCAAGACCGATGACGTCATGGCGGAAACCCGCAAGGGCCGACAGGTGGCGACCCCGAAAAAGGGCGCCAGTCTCCGCATCGTCCGGCGCATCCGGCCGGAGGACGATTACATCGCCGTGGTCGGCGAGAACCGGAAGCTGGTCGTCTTCCCGCTCAGCGAAATGCCGGAAATGGCGCGCGGCCAGGGCGTGACGCTGCAACGCTATCGCGGCGGCGGCCTGTCCGATGCAACCAGCTTCGCCTTCGCCACCGGCCTCAGCTGGGCGATGGGCGGCGAGGCCGGTCGAACGCGCAACGAGGCCGACATGTCGCCATGGCGCTCGGCACGCGGCGCCGCCGGCCGGATGCCGCCCAACGGCTTTCCGCGCAACAACCGCTTCTGAACGAAAAAATCATGGCTTTACGGTTGCTTCACCTGTGCCGGGCTATGGCGGGTTCGCCATCAGCAGGCACGGGGGCAACAGCGTGGCGTCGGCCAAAGCCGGATCGGGACAAGTCGGGTCGCTTCAGCGGGCCTCGATCGCGCGCGCGCATCCGATCCGCAGCGAACAGGCGCTGATCGACGCCCTGCCCCTGGGCGTCGCCCTGCTGCGGCGGAATTCCAACGGCCTCTGGATCATCGCCGCGGCCAATATCGCCTTCGACGAGATCGCCGGGCTGCCCAACCGCCACAGCCTTGGCCTTGCGGTCGCGCAACTGGCGAATCTCGACCCCGTCGGCGAACTGGCGCGACGGGTGGACAGCTTCGTCCAGTCGGGCGGCGCGGCGAGCATGGACTTCGAATGGCGTGGCCCGGGCCGGCCCCGCGATCGCCACTTCGCGGTGCGGCTCAACTGGCTTCCCGATGACAGCGGCGATCCCTTTTCGCGCCTCCAATTGTCGATCCGCGATCGTTCCTTCGAGGTGCAGCAGGCGCAAAGCCTGCGCGCCGACGCCATCCGCGATCCGCTGACCGGCCTCTACAATCATACCGGCTTCACCGAGATGATCGACAGGCAGGGCATGTCGCCGGCGATTGCCGTGCTGCTCGTCGACCTCCAGCGCTTTTCCCGCATCGTCGACAATTTCGGCCACACCGCCGGGGACGAACTGTTGCTGGCCGTGGCGCGGCGCATCCTGTCGGTGACCGGCCCGGACGACACGGTGTCCCGCCTTCACAGCGATACGTTCGGCATCCTCACCCGGCTGATCGACGGGCCGGGCGACGCACTGCACCTTGCCGCGCGCTGTCATGACGCCATGGGCCGGCGCATCGCGCTGTCGGACCGCGAGATCGAGCAGAATGTCGCGATCGGCATTGCCTTCGCGGACAGTGACGACCTCGATGGCGACGACATATTGCGCAACGCCGAGTTCGCGGCGCAGCGCGCCAAGCGGCTGGGCCTGCGGACCGAGGTATTTCGGTCGGGCGAGGCGGCGAAGGCGCGCCGCCGCTTCTCGCTGGAGGCCGACCTCCGCCATGCCATCGAAACGGGCGCGCTCGACGTCGCCTATCAGCCGCTGCTGCGCTTCGCGGACAACCGGGTCGCTTCGGTCGAGGCGCTGGCGCGCTGGGACCATCCGACGCGCGGCCCGATCCCGCCGAGCGATTTCATACCGCTCGCTGAGGAAACCGGCCTCATCATGCCGCTCGGCCGGCTGATCCTCGAAACCGCCTGCCGGGAGATCGCCGCGCTGCGCGCCGACCTGCCCGCCGCCGACTTCGAGGTCGCGGTCAATCTTTCCGCCATCCAGATCGGCGACGATATCGTGGATAACGTCCGGGCCGCGCTCGCGCGAAGCGGCCTGCCCGGCCATGCCCTGAAGCTGGAGCTGACGGAAAGCGCCATCATCGCCAATCCGGAACGCGCCGTGCGGGTGCTGGACGAGTTGAAGAAGCTGGATGCCCGCATCGCCATGGACGATTTCGGCACCGGCTATTCGTCCCTGTCCCACCTTCAACGCCTGCCGATCGACGCGCTCAAGATCGACCGCAGCTTCATCGCCAACATGCTGGACTATGGCGACAGCTACCAGATCGTCGGCGCCATGCTCTCGCTTGCCCGCTCGCTGCGGATGGAATCGGTGGCCGAAGGCATCGAAAGCGCCGAGCAGGCGGAGGTGCTGGCGGCGATGGGCTGCACCTATGGCCAGGGCTTCTACTTTGCGCGTCCGCTCAGCTTGAAGAGCCTCGGCAATTATCTGCGGTCGGGCAGTGCGATCGCGCCGCCGCCAGCAATTCCTCACGCGATGCGCTGAAGCCGCCGGCGATCCACGCATCCTCCAGCGCCCGCAACGTGGCGCCGACCGCCGGGCCGGGCTTCACGCCCTGCGCCAGCAGGTCGCCACCGGAAATCGGCAGGCACGGCTTTTCCCACCCGTCGAGCCGATGAACCGCCGCGCTGTCGCCCTCGCCCAGCAGCAGCCGGTCCACGGCGATGTCGCCGCCCTGACGATAGGCCATAACCCGTGCATCCTCCACCACGCCCGTCGCGACGGTATCCGCCACGAGGCGTTCGCGTTCCCTGTTCGACAGGCGCAGACGATGGGCGACCGCCGTCGCCACCTCGGCCCCCTTGGGCCTGAGCAGGGCGGCGAGCCGGCGTATCGAATGCGGCGCGACGCCCGCCTCCCCTTCACGCGCGACGAGGTGGCGCAGCATATCGAGACCCGCCTTCTCGATTTCCGGCAGGACCGGCGCCAGAATGCCGTTCTCGAGCATCAACGCCACCGTCGGCACCGGGTCGCGCACACCCAGCAGCTTGAGCAGCTCATCACGGATGCGCTCGCGCGACAGGGCCTTCAAGTCGTTCGCCCGCGCCGCGCAGGCCGCCAATCCGGCCGCATCCGGCTGGTCGCCGCCGAAGCGCGCCTGGAACCGGAAGAAGCGGAGGATCCGCAGATGATCCTCGGCAATGCGGGTCAGGGGGTCGCCGATGAAGCGCAGCCGGCGCGCCTCAAGGTCGGCCAGCCCCCCGAAATAGTCGATGATCTCGCCCGATGCCGGGTCGGCGTAGAGCGCGTTGATGGTGAAGTCCCGGCGCGAGGCATCCTCCCGCCAGTCGTCGGTGAAGCTGACGGTCGCGCGCCGTCCATCGGTGGACACGTCGCGCCGCAGCGTCGTCACCTCGACATGCACATCATCGGCCACGGCCGTGACGGTGCCGTGCGCGATGCCGGTCGGGATCGCCTTCAATCCGGCTTCGCGCAGGCGCCGGATCACGTCGTCAGGACAAAATGCCGTTGCCAGGTCGACATCGACCACCGCAAACCCCAGCAGCGAATCACGCACCGCGCCGCCGACGAAGCGCGCCTGGCCGCTCTCCGCCTCCAGCGCGGCGAGGATCGCGCGCATGCCGGCCGTGTCGCGCCACACCGCGGGGGGCAGCTTCATCGCCCATAGCTCAACAAATGGGCGAGATTGACGATCATCCCGGCGGTCGCGCCCCAGATGCGATGCCCTTCCCACATGATCTCGAAATAGTGCCGCACCCTGCCCTGCCATTCGAGCGACTGCTCGATGTGGTTCACCGGCTCCATCAGGAAGTCCAGCGGCGCCTCGAAAGCCACATCGACCTCACCGGGATTGAGGGCGAGTTCCGGATGGGGCGGCACCAGGCCGACGACAGGCGTGATGTGATAGCCCGAGGTCGTCTGGTAGCGATCCGCGATGCCGATGATCTCGACCTTGGCGGAGTCCAGACCAACCTCCTCCCGCGCCTCGCGCAGCGCGGCGGCGATGGCATCCTCATCCTCCGGATCGATCCGGCCGCCGGGAAACGCCACCTGCCCGGCATGATGGCTCATGTGCATGCTTCGCTGGGTCAGCAGGACGGTCGGGCGCGGGTGCATGACGATCGGGACCAGCACCGCCGCCTCGACCAGCGAAGATTCGGCACGTGTCGCCTCCCCTTCGTCCAGCACGTCGCCCGGGATCAATATCGGCCGATCGACGCGCGAGGTTGCGCCCAGCGCCTCGCGCAAGGCCTCGACAGTCGACGTCACGCCTCGGGAGACAGGCGGAAGAATTCGCCTTTGCTCCATAGTCCGACCGGCTCGCTCCCTTCCTCAATCGCGATTTCGGCAAGCTCATAATAGACCGAGCGGACGATGAGCGCGTCAAGCCCGCGGCGGACATGCACATAGGGGCGCGGATCGCCATCCTCCCCCTGCTCGACACGGATCGGATTGTCGGGGCCGGCGATCACCGCGTCCCCGGTATTGAGCGTGAAGCCGATTCGCCGCTGGCGGCCCTCGCCCTCGCTGGTCATCAGCGTCGCGATGAAGGGGGCGTCCTCCACCTCGATGTCGAGCTTTTCGACCGGGGTGACGAGCACATAGGAGCCGTCGCCCTCGCGGCGCAGCACCGTCGAGAACAGCTTGACCATGGCGGGACGCCCGATGGGTGAGCCCTGGTAGAACCAGGTGCCGTCCCGCGCGATCCGCATGTCGCTGGGGCCGCAGCGTTCGGGGTTCCATTTCTCGACCGGCGGCAGCTTCCGTTCCGCGATCAGCGCCGCCAGCCGGTCAAGCGACAGGGTGGGATCGGCGGGTTCGCTCATCGTCGGCTCCTCGGTTCGTTGCTCCATCCCGCATCCTAGCGCGCGGAATGCGGCCCCACCACGCCATGCGACCGCAAGGCCCGCGCCTGCGGATTGCGCACCAGCAATCTTGCCCGTTCAAAGGGGCCCGGCAATGCCCAATCGGGCGCCAGCCCCGCACGAAAGCCGAACGGGGCGTAATAATCCTCGTCGCCGATCAGCATCATGAGGCCGCGCCCGGCGGCATCCGCCGCCTCGGTCGAAGCGCGAAGCAGGGCGCGGCCCACGCCAATGCCCTGATGGGCGGGATCGACGCCAAGAGGACCGAGCAATGTGAGGTCGATGGTCAGATCGTCGCTGACCAGTGCCACCGGCCAGCATTCGATCGAGTCGAGCAGATCCCCGTTCCCGGCCTCCGCCACGAAGCAAAG
>CAZACH010000166.1:0-5634 GCA_964483275.1 uncultured Sphingomonadaceae bacterium
TGGGCGCGGTCGTCGTCGTTGAGCCAGGAGCAGTGCGCACCCGCCAGCCGCTCCAGCGCCAGCCGCTGCGGGGCGAGGAAGCGCCGGAAGTCGATGGCGGTCGAGCGCACCTTCATGATCTTGCGGCGCGCGGTGCCGATCGGCAGGTCCTCCAGCGCCGCCTCATAATTGTCGATCGTGTCGCCCAGTTCCGCGACGTCGGGGTCGAGCGAATTGGTGATGGTGGTGGCGACGGCGGCGATGAGGTCGCCGGGGTCGGTCAGCTCGCCGGCGCGCATCCGGTCGCAGATCGTCGCGATATGGGCGAGCGTGCGGAAGCTGACGGAAACGACCCGCCCGGCCTCGGCCCAGATGCGGATCGAGACGAGGCGGTCGGGGTCGTCCTCCGGCGTCGCGCCGGGGCCGCGCAGGTTGACCAGCGCGCCATCGGCGATCTGGTCGCCGCGCGGGCGGGTCTCATGGGCAAGCAGCGCGCTGACCGCCGCGCGCGGCAGGTCGGCGTCGTTCAGCCAGGCCAGCGACTCCTCGTCCCGCGCGTCGAGGTGAATCCATATGAACGCCGCGCCGTCCGCCGCCTGCGCCGCGTCAGGGACCGGCACCTCCTCGACCGACCCGGGATCGCGCACGACATAGGCCCAACCCTTCATTGCTGCGCCATCGTCAGGTGAACGCTGCGGCCCGGCGGCAAGGCGGCGGGCAGGGTGCTGCACGGAATGCGGCTGGCATCGGCGCGCGCGCGGTCGAGGATGACGGCGGGCACATCCGCCGCATGATAGAGCGTGTCGGCGCCGGCGATGATCCGCGCCTGGGCGATGGTGAGGTCGTCGGGATCGGCGCTGCGCAGGGCGATGCGGTCGAGCCGGTCGGGCCGGGGCGTGCCGGCGCTGCTCAGCCATGCGCCGACCGCGTCGGGGCCGGGGCCGGCGAACGGGTCGAGCGGGCCGCCCGGTGCCAGCGCCGCATCGAAGGCCAGTCGCCGGCGGGCGGCATCGGGAAAGCGGGCGTGGACGGCGGGGCGGGCGGCGCGCAGGGCCTCGGCGACACTCCCCAGCGTCGGGGCGAGCATCGCCTCCAGCCGCTGGCGGATCGCCTTGGCGAGGCTGGCCGAGCGGCCGCCGGTGCCGATGGCGATGGTCACCGGCGCGCGATCGACGATGGCGGGCAGGGTGAAGTCGCACAGGTCCGGCCGGTCGACGACATTGACCAGCAGGCCCTGCGCCTTGAGGCCGGCGGCCGCCGCCTCCGCCGCCATGCCCTCCAGCGCGACGATGGCGATGCGGGCGCCGTCCTCGACCGTGCCGACGATGCGCGCGCCGGCACGGGTGAGCAGGCGGCGCTTGGCCTCGGCGATCGGGCCATCGCCGACCAGCACGACGGGGCGGCCCCTCAGGCCAAGGAAGATCGGCAGGCTCTCCACGCCCTGCTTGTCGCGCGGACGGACGCATCTGTGAAGAGGGCATGGTTGCGGGCGGCGGCGCTGGGGCGTAGAGGGCGGGCGTGCACCGCCTTTTCGCCATGCTGCTGCTTGCCATGCTGACCCTGGGGTCGATGGCCGCGCATGCCGATGCGCCGCGGGCGTCGGCCTGCCACGACATGGGCGAGGCCCGGCCTGACGCACCCGGACACAAGGGCACGCCCATCGCCGCCGCCACCTGTGTCGGCTGCACGGTGCTGCCCGATATGATGGCGGCTGTGCCCTTGCTCATGCCACTGGCCGAGGGGCCGGCCCGGCCGGGTGTCGCCAGTGCGCCGCTCTCCCGCGACCCCGGCCCCGAGCCGCGTCCGCCGCGCTTCCCGGCCTGATCGTCGCGCGCCCGCAAACGGCGCCGGAGGAACAGGTTTTCAAGGATCGCGAAGATGCGAAGGATTTTGCTTTGCGGCGCCCTGTGCGCCGCCGCGCCGGCATGGGCGCAGGACATGGATCACAGCCACCATCATGAAACCGCGTCGAGCGCCATGATGCATGGCGGCGACTGGAGCGCCGAGGGATCGGGCACCAGCCGCCTGCCGGCCGACGACGCGATGCGCGGCCTCCATCGGATGGCGGGCGACTGGATGCTGATGGCGCACGGCTATGTCTTCGGCGTCTATAGCGAGCAGGGCGGCCCGCGCGGCGGCGACAAGGCCTATGCCGCCTCGATGGCGATGCTTCAGGCCAGCCGCGAGGCAGACAGCGGCACACGTCTGCGCCTGCGCGCCATGCTGTCGCTCGACCCGGCGATGGGCAAGCGGGGCTATCCGCTGCTGTTCGCGACCGGCGAGACGGCGAACGGCCACCCGCTGATCGACCGCCAGCATCCGCACGATTTCCTGATGGAGGTGTCGGCGCGGCTCGACGTGCCGCTGGGCGGGGATGTCACGGGGTTTGTCTATGGCGGCCTGCCCGGCGAGCCGGCGGTGGGGCCGGCGGCGTTCATGCATCGCGGCTCGGCACGCCTCAACCCGGAGGCGCCGATCACCCATCACTGGTTCGATTCGACGCACATCACCTTCGGGGTGGTGACGGCGGGTCTGGCCGGCAAGGCGTGGCAGGTCGAAGCCTCGGCCTTCAAGGGGCGCGAGCCGAACGAGGAGCGTTGGGGCGTCGACACGCCGAGGCTGGATAGCTGGGCGGTGCGCGGCACGCTCAATCCGACGCCCGAATGGCAGATGCAGTTCAGCTATGCGCGGCTGAAAAGCCCGGAGGCGCTGCATGTCGACGAGGATGAGGGGCGGCTGACCGCCAGCCTCGCCTATGTGAAGGACGGGCTGGCGGTCACGGCCGCCTATGCCCGCAAGAACCGCATGCCCGGCCCGGTGCTGGAGGCGTGGCTGGTCGAGGCGCACTATGACCTCACGCCGCGCCACGCGCTGTTCACCCGGTTCGAGCGGGTCGAGAATGACGAGCTGTTCGATCACGGCACGCCGCTGCACGGGCAGATGTTCACGGTCAGCAAGCTCAGCCTCGGCTATGCCTACACCATGCCACTGGGTGCGGCGGCGAGCCTGTCGCTGGGCGGGCTGGGCAGCCTGTACGGCAAGGGCGACCGGCTCGACCCCTCTTATGGGCGGGAGCCGAAAAGCTTCATGCTGTTCGCGCGGCTGGCGCTGGGGCGGTGAGGTGGGGAGGGGTGTCCCCTCCGTGCATCATGCGTCAAATCCGCACGGCCCCACCCACCTCCGTTCGTCCTGAGCCTGTCGAAGGACGACTGCACCCGCGCGTGGCGTCCGCTCCGTCCTTCGACAGGCTCAGGACGAACGGAGGATATTTGACGAACGGAGCGGATTTACCGGGTGCCGCCCTACAGCTTCCCGATGAACTCCCGCACCGCCGGCCCGATATCGTCGCGTGCCACGGCGACGGCGATATTGGCCTGGATGAAGCCCGCCTTGTCGCCGCAGTCATAGCGCTGGCCGTCGAAGGTGAAGCCGTGGAAGGGCTGGCGGCCGATCAGTTGGGCCATGGCGTCGGTAAGCTGGATCTCCCCGCCCGCGCCCTTTTCCTGATTCTCCAGGATGCGCATGACGTCGGGTTGCAGGATGTAGCGGCCGGGGATCATCAGGTTGGACGGCGCCGTGCCCCTGGCGGGCTTTTCGACCAGCGCCTTGACCTCAGTGAGGCGGCCGTCGACCGTGCCCGGCGAGATGACGCCATATTTGTCGGTTTCTTCCGGGGCGACTTCGAGCGCGCCGATGACGTCGCCGCCGACTTTGCTGTAGGCGTCGACCATCTGCTTCATGATGCCGGGCGATCCCACCATCAGCTCGTCGGGCAGGAAGACGGCGAAGGGTTCGTCGCCGACGATCTCACGCGCGCACCAGACGGCGTGGCCGAGGCCGAGCGGCTCCTGCTGGCGCACATAGACCGGCGAGCCGGGCTTCTGGCGGATGCCGTCGATCAGCGCCAGCGACTTGCCGCGCGCCTTCATCGTGGATTCCAGCTCGTAGGAGATGTCGAAATGATCCTCGAGCGCCGACTTGCCGCGCCCGGTGACGAAGATGATCTGCTCGATGCCGGCTTCCAGCGCCTCCTCGACCGCGTACTGGATCAGCGGCTTGTCGACGACGGTGAGCATTTCCTTGGGGATCGCCTTGGTGGCGGGCAGGAAACGGGTGCCGAGGCCAGCGACGGGAAAGACTGCCTTGCGAACCGGCTTGAAACTCACGCACCATCCTCCTTCAGCCATGGGGCGAGCCGGTCGGCGGCGATCATCGCCTCCAGGTCGCCCCGAGGACGGGCTAGCGCCCAATTGTTACCGGAGACAATCACCTCCGGGACCAATGGACGGCTGTTATAGGTGAACGCCATGGTCGCGCCGTAAGCGCCGGCCGTCATGAAGGCGACGAGATCGTCCGGCTCGACGGTCGACAGCGGGCGATCCTCGGCGAACGTATCCCCCGTCTCGCAGACCGGGCCGACGACGGTGGCGGTCGCCATGCCGTCGCGGGGCCGGATGGCGCGGATGTCGTGCCATGCGTCGTAGAGGGTGGGGCGCAGCAGGTCGTTCATCGCCGCGTCGACGATGACGAAGCTGGTCTCCGCCCCCTGCTTCACGCGGATGACGCGGCTGACGAGGATGCCGGCATTGCCGACGATCAACCGCCCCGGCTCGAAGATCAGGCGGACGTTCCAGCCGCGCGTGCCCTCCACCACCATGCGGCCATAGGCGGCGGGGCTGGGTGGCACGGGCAGGGCGGGGTCATAGGGCACGCCGAGGCCGCCGCCCAAATCGGCGCGGCGGATGTCGTGGCCGGCGGCGCGCAACTCCGCGATCAGTTCGCCGACCCGCGCGATGGCGGCGCGCAGTGGGTCGAGCGAAGTCAGCTGGCTGCCGATATGCACGGCGACGCCGACTGGATCGAGGCCGGGCAGGCGGCGGGCGAGGTCATAGGCGGCCAGCGCCCGGTCGATCGGCACGCCGAACTTGTTCTCCGACTTGCCGGTGGAGATTTTGGCGTGGGTGCCGGCGTCGACATCGGGATTGACGCGGAAGGCGACCGGCGCGGTGCGGCCCTGCGCGACCGCGACGGCGGACAGCATCTCCGCCTCCGGCTCCGACTCCAGGTTGAACTGGTAGATGCCGAGCGCCAGCGCCTCCGACAGCTCCTCGCGGGTCTTGCCGACGCCGGAAAAGACGATGCGGTCGGCGGGCACCCCGGCGGCGATGGCGCGGCGCAGTTCGCCCAGCGACACCACGTCCGCCCCCGCGCCCATGCGCGCCAGCGTCGCCACCACGGAGCGGTTGGGATTGGCCTTGACCGCGAAGGCGATCAGCGGGTCGTCCAGCTCAGCCAGCGCCTCGCTGAACACGCGGAAGTGCCGCTCCATCGTCGCGGTGGAATAGCAATAGAAGGGCGTTCCCACCGCCTCGGCAATGGCGGGAACCGGGACATCCTCGGCATGGAGGACGCCATCGCGATAGTCGAAATGATCCATTTGTCTCAGCCTGTCGGCGGCAGGTCGAAGCGATCGTCGGGGCGATCCTCCGACTGGCGCAGCACGTCGTTGACCCGGTTGGGGATGGCCTGCGTCGGTGGTGTCAGCATCTGCTCCGTCGTCGGCGCCGGCACGTCGGCGGGCTTGGGCGGCGGCGTCTCGCCGGGCGGGACCGACAACGGCTCGCGCGAGCCGCAGGCGGCGAGCAGCAGCGCGGC
>CAZACH010000167.1:0-5572 GCA_964483275.1 uncultured Sphingomonadaceae bacterium
CAGATAGAGGCCGGCGCCGCCGACATCCTCGATCGTGACGTTGCGGCGCAGCGGGCTATTCAGCTCGTTCCACTTCAGGATGTAGCGGAAATCGCCGATACCGCTTGCCGCCAGCGTCTTGATCGGCCCGGCGGAGATGCCATTGACGCGGATATTCTCCGGCCCAAGGTCCATCGCCAGATATTTGACGCTGCTCTCCAGCGCCGCCTTGGCGACGCCCATGACGTTATAGTGCGGCACGACCTTCTCGGCGCCGTAATAGGTCAGCGTCAGCAGCGATCCGCCCTCCGGCATCATCGCCCGTGCGCGCCGGGTGACGGCGACGAAGCTGTAGGCGCTGATGTTCATGGTCATCAGGAAATTGTCGAGGCTGGTGTCGACATATTTGCCGCGCAGCTCGTTCTTGTCGGAAAAGCCGATGGCGTGGACGACGAAATCAATCGTCGGCCAGCGCGCGGCGAGTTCCCCGAACGCGATGTCGAGCTTGTCCATGTCGGACACGTCGCATTCGATCAGGAAGTCGGAGCCGACCTCCTCCGCCAGCGGGCGCACCCGCCGCTCCAGCGCCTCGCCCTGATAGCTGAACGCCATCTCCGCGCCCTGGGCGTGGAGCGCCTTGGCGATGCCCCAGGCAAGCGACCGATCATTGGCCAACCCCATGATCAGCCCGCGCTTGCCCTTCATCAGTCCCGCCATTGTCCGCCTCGTCGCTTTCGTCATTATGGTCGCCGCCCTTTAGGCCGGGTTCGGGTGGTTCCGCCAGTGCCGCGTTGAGTTCGGCGCCAATCACCAGCCCCAGCCCGACGACGAAGAAGAACATCAGCGCGATCATGACGCCGGCAAGGCTGCCATAGGTGAGGTCATAGCTGCCGAGTCGCGACAGGAAGAAGGGCAGCAGCGCCGTGGTCCCCATCCACCACAGCGTCACCAGCGCCGCGCCCGGCCAGATCGGACATTCGGCCTCCCGATATTTTGACGGCGTCAGCGTATAGAACAGCATGAACAGCGCGCCGAACAGGGCGCCGGCGGGGGCGAGCCGCGACACGCTGATCCAGCGGGCGGTTTCGCCCATGAAGGGCAGCAGCTGATAGATGAACTGTTCGATGCCGAGCAGCACGACCTGGAAGCTGAACGCCACCATCGCCAGGATCACCGATCCGATGATGATGCCGATCGACCCCAGCCGATATTCCCAGAAGGGCTTGCCGAACTTCACGCCATAGGCGCGGCGCAATATGTCGCGGATCGTCTCGATGAAGCTGCCGGTGGTCCACAGGCCGACCAGCGCGCCGAGCCACAGCAGCGAGCCGGAGCGCGCCATCAGCACGTCGCCGATGGGCTTGGCCAGCACCTCGGCGACGCCGGGCGGCAGGGTCTGGAGGAAGGCGTCCACCGTGCGCAGCCCGTCGCCGGTGCGGCCGAACAGCCGCGCCACCGCCGCCGCGACGATGAAGAAGGGGAACAGGGTGAGCAGCGCGAGATAGGCGAGGTTGCCGGCGTGGATGAAGCCGTCGTTGAAAACGCCCACGACGACGCGCTTGGCGATTTCGAACGGCCGGTGGCCGGGCCGCACCTGTTCAAGCTGGTGGCTTACCTTGGCGCGGGCCTTGGCAAGGCGGTGACGGCGCCCTTCGGGCGATTCAGGGGAAACATCACGCATGGCGGGGGGAAGGATTCCGGTCTGTCATCAACGACTAGACGCCTAAACCGCTTCTCGGGTTTCCTTGGGTGCCGCCGCGCCAGTTTTCGGCAAAGGCCGTCAGGTCGGCATCGTCGGCAGGCAAGGCCACCTCGATCCGCACCAGCTGGTCGCCCCGCGCCCCCGCCGCCGAACCGCCGCGCGAGCCGCCAGAACCGTGGAATCCCTTGCCCTTGAGGCGCAGGGTCCGGCCCGAGCTGCTGCCGGCCGGGATCGTCACCATCACCGGGCCGTCCACCGTCGGCACGCGGACCTTGGCGCCCAGCACCGCCTCGTCGAGGCGGACCGGCAGGTCGAGGCGGACATCGTCGCCGTCGCGCCTGAAGAAACGGTGCGGACGGATGTTGACGGTGATGATGGCGTCGCCATTGCCGCCAAGCCCCTGCTCGCCCTGCCCCGTCAGGCGGATCTGGCCGCCATCCTCAAGACCGGGCGGCAGCTTGATCTCGATGGTCTTGCCGCCGCCCAGCGTCACCCGCTGCGGCTTGAGCGCGGCCGCTTCCTCGAAATCGACGGCGAGGCGATAGGCGACATCGGCGCCGCGCGGCGCCGCCCGCCGGCCGAAGCCGAAAGCGCCGCCGCCCCCACCGCCGCCGCCGCGACCGCCGAAGATTTCCGAGAAGATGTCCGAGGGGTCGCCATGGAACTCATAGCCCGCCGCCCCCGGCCCCTGCCGGAAACCGCCGCCGTTCATGCCGAAGGGCGAGCGCGGATTGCCGCTTTCGTCAATCTCCCCCCGGTCGAAGCGCGCGCGCTTTTCAGGGTCCGACAACAGGTCATAGGCCGCCGCCACTTCGCTGAAGCGCGCGGCCGCCGTGGGATTGTCCTGGTTGCGGTCGGGGTGCAGCTCCTTGGCGAGCTTGCGATAGGCTTTCTTGACCTCCGCCTCGGAAGCGCCACGGGCCACGCCAAGGGTTGAATAAGGATCGCTCATCTAGGTCGATTTAGTCCAGCATTACGGTTGTGCAACGCGTAGATTGAGCCGACCGCGTCAGGTTGCAAGGAAAACAGCGCCGCCAGCGGATTTTGCCGAGGGCAAAAAGGAGCCGGAAGCGTTCTGTCCGGGCCGCACCGGCCGGCTTCCCCTTGAAACGGACGGACCCTAAAGGGGATTGCATGACCAACGATCCGCACATGCTGTTCGACGAATGGCTTGCCGAGGCAAGCGTCTCCGAAGCCAATGACCCGAACGCCATGGCGCTGGCGACGGTGGATGCCGACGGCCAGCCCTCCGCGCGCATGGTGTTGCTCAAGGGCCATGATGCGCGCGGCTTCGTCTTCTATACCAATCTCGAAAGCCGCAAGGCCGCCGCGCTGGCCGCCAATCCGCGCGCCGCATTGCTGTTCCACTGGAAAAGCCTGCGCCGGCAGGTGCGCGTCGAGGGGCCGGTGAGCGCGGTCAGCGCCGAGGAGGGCGACGCCTATTTCGCCTCCCGCGCGCGCGATTCCCAGCTGGGCGCATGGGCGTCCGAGCAATCCCGCCCGCTCGAAAGCCGCGCCCTGTTCGAGGCGCGCTATGAGGAGATGCGCGCCCGTTTCCTCGACCAGCCGGTGCCGCGGCCGCCGCACTGGTCGGGCTTCCGGGTCACGCCGCAGCGAATCGAGTTCTGGAGCGACCGTGCCCATCGCCTGCACGAACGCCGGCTGTTCGAGCGGACGGCGGACGGCTGGCACGAGGGGCTACTTTATCCATGAAACCGGCAGGGCGATGAGCGACAGGGCATCCGCCACCCGCAAGGCGGCACTCGCCTCGGTCAGCGTCGCCCTGCTGCTGATGGCGCTCAAGGCCCATGCGGCGTGGGCGACGGGATCGGTGGCGATGCTCGGCTCGCTGGCCGACAGCGGTCTCGACCTCATCGCCTCGCTGGTGATGCTGTTCGCGGTACGCGTCGCGGCGACGCCGGCCGATCAGGGGCATCGCTTCGGCCATGGCAAGGCGGAGGCGCTGGCCGCCCTGTTCCAGACCGCGCTGATCGCCGTCTCCGCGCTCGCCATCGGCGCGCGGGCGGTCAGCCGCCTCGGAAGCGCGACGCCGCCGGAAGCGCCCGAGCAGGGCATCATCGTCTCGGTCGTGGCCATCGCCGTGACAATGCTGCTGGTCGCCTATCAGCGCCGCGTCGTCGCGCGCACCAACTCCCTCGCGATTTCGGCGGACCGGGTTCACTACATGTCGGACCTGCTGCTCAATCTGGCGGTCATCGCGGCGCTGGTCGGCGACGCCATGCTGGGCCTGCGCGGCCTCGACCCGGTGCTGGGCGTCGCCATCGCCTTGTGGCTGGTCTGGCAGGCGTGGCGCACCGCCGCCCGCGCCATCGACCAACTCATGGACCATGAATGGCCGGAGGAGAAGCGCCAGCGCTTCCTTGCCGCCGCCGCAACCGCCCACCCCGCCCTGCGCGGCGTCCACGACCTCAGGACCCGCAGCAGCGGCAGCCGGGATTTCGTGCAGTTCCATATCTGGGTCGATCCGATGATGACCGTCGCCGCCGCGCATCATGTGATCGAGCAGGTGCAAGGGCATCTGGAAACCGAATTTCCCGGCGTCGAGATATTGATCCACACCGATCCCGAAGGCCATCCGGGGCCTGAGGGCATGGCGGCATGACCGCTATCCCCTTCTTTCAGGTCGACGCCTTCGCCGACCAGCCTTTCGCCGGCAATCCAGCTGCGGTGATGCTGCTCGACGGATGGCTGCCGGACGATGTGTTGCAGGCCATCGCCGCCGAGAACAACCTGTCCGAAACCGCCTTTCTGGTGCCTGACGCCTCGGGCGAGGCGGAGCGCGAACTGCGCTGGTTCACGCCCACGGTCGAGGTTGCGCTGTGCGGCCATGCCACGCTGGCCTCAGGGCATGTGCTTCTGCGTGAAGCGACGCCCGGCGGCAGCGTTCGCCTGCGCACCCGCAAGGCCGGCATCCTGCGCGTCGAGAAGACCGATGCCGGCTATCGGCTCGACCTGCCCGCATGGCCGGCATCGCCCCATCCGGCGGTGGAGAGCGCGGCGGGAATCGGCGGGAGGCCGGTCGCGACGCTATGGCGCGACGGCGGCTATTGCGTGCTGGTCTATGCCAGCGAGGCGGAGGTTCGTGCCCTCGTCCCCGACTTCGCGCGGCTGCGGCAGGGCGGCGACACGCTGTTCATCGCCACCGCGCCCGGCGATCGGACCGACATCGTCAGCCGCGTGTTCGCGCCCGGCGCGGGGGTCGACGAAGACCCGGTGACCGGCTCCGCCCATGCCGTGATCGTGCCCTATTGGGCGGAACGGCTGGGCCGCGCGCACTTCACCGCCTTTCAGGCCAGCGCGCGCGGCGGCCGGCTGGACTGCGCGCTGGCCGGGGACCGGGTGATATTGGGCGGCGCCTGCGTGACCGTGATCGAGGGCCGCTTCACGCTGCGATGAGCGCAGCCTCGGTGGTTTCGATCCAGCCGCCGCCGAGCATGCGGTCGCCGTCATAGAAGACGGCGGCCTGCCCCGGCGCGACGCCATATTCCGGCGCGTCGAAATGCACGCTGTCGCCCGCCAGCCGCGCCGGCACCGGCCGCGCGGCGGAGCGCACCTTGACGGTGATTGGCCCACCACGTTCGCCCCCGCCCAGCCAGTTGAGCTGCGACAGACTTGCCGAGGCCACCGCCAGCGAGCGGCGCGGCCCGACGATCACGCGGCGCTGCGCGGGGTCGAGGCGGACGACATAGAGCGGCTCGGCCGTGCCGCCGATCTCCAGCCCGCGCCGCTGGCCGACCGTGAAATTGATGAGGCCGCGATGCCGGCCGAGCACCCTGCCCTCCAGGTCGACGATCTCGCCATCGGCATCCGCCTCCAGCCTGATCTTGCGGACGACGGCGGCATAATCGCCGCCGGGGACGAAGCAGATAT
>CAZACH010000168.1:0-5495 GCA_964483275.1 uncultured Sphingomonadaceae bacterium
GGTCGTCGCGGCGGACGTGATCGTGATGCCGCGCTCCTGCTCCTGCTCCATCCAGTCCATGGTGGCCGTGCCCTCATGGGTCTCACCGATCTTGTAGTTCTTGCCGGTGTAGAAAAGGATGCGCTCGGTCGTGGTCGTCTTGCCGGCATCAATGTGGGCCATGATGCCGATATTGCGGTATTTTTCGAGCGGGTGGCTACGCGCCATGACAATTACTCCTGAGCCGGCCGACTACCAGCGATAATGCGAGAATGCGCGGTTGGCCTCGGCCATGCGGTGCGTGTCCTCGCGCTTCTTGACGGCACTGCCACGATTGTTGGCGGCATCCATCAGTTCGGCGGACAGACGCGCCGCCATGGTGTGCTCGGAGCGGCTGCGCGCCGCGCCGATCAGCCAGCGAATCGCGAGCGCCTGCGCGCGCTCGGGACGGACCTCCACCGGAACCTGGTAGGTGGCGCCACCGACGCGGCGGCTGCGCACCTCGATGCCGGGCTTCACATTGGCGAGCGCATCGTGGAACACGCCGAGCGGTTCACGCTTGGCGCGGGCCTCGACGGTTTCCAGGGCGCCATAGACGATGCCTTCGGCAACCGACTTCTTACCCTGCTCCATGACGGAGTTCATGAACTTGGACAGCACGACATCCCCGAACTTCGGATCGGGGAGGATTTCGCGCTTCTCGGGACGACGACGACGAGCCATCTGATGATTCCTTAACCTGGGCGCTTACTTGGGACGCTTGACGCCGTACTTCGAACGGCTCTGCTTGCGATCCTTCACGCCCTGCGTATCGAGGACGCCGCGGAGAATGTGGTAGCGAACGCCCGGAAGGTCGCGCACACGACCGCCGCGGATCAGCACCACCGAGTGCTCCTGCAGGTTATGGCCTTCGCCGGGGATGTAGCTGATGACTTCCCTGGAGTTGGTCAGGCGCACCTTGGCGACCTTGCGAAGCGCCGAGTTCGGCTTCTTCGGGGTCGTGGTGTAGACGCGCGTGCAAACGCCGCGCTTCTGCGGGTTGGCTTCCATCGCAGGGACCTTGGAACTGGCCTTCTGCGGATCGCGGCCCTTGCGGACCAGCTGGTTGATCGTCGGCATGAAACTCTTCACCTTGTTTCAGTTACTTTACCGATGCCTGTCCCGTGCAGAATACACGAAAGCCGGGGCGGGCCGCCTCGGCCCCCCAGGCCTTCACACGCATCGGCAATGTTCAAGCTCTTCAGCCCGTAACCCGGAGGCGGCCTTCAGGAGTCCCTGACACCGCTCCGTGAGCGAGGGCGCGATATAACTGCGGACTCGGAAGGGGTCAACGGCTAATCCCCGCCGCCCCCTCTAATCACAGCGCGCCGTGGCAGTGCTTGAATTTGCGTCCCGAGCCGCAGGGGCAGGTGGCGTTGCGGCTGACGGTGCGCTGCCACTCCGCGACGTCCGCCTCGCTCACCTCGGGCTGCGCGATCTGCATCGGCGGCAGCCGGGTGGTGACGAGGCCGGCCGAGGCGGCGTCGAAGTCGTCGCTATTGTCGCGCCCGGTGATCGGATCAATGTGCGTCGTCACGAAATCCGGCATTTCCGGCAGCGGCGGCGGCATGTTGAACTGCGCCTGCGCGACCAGGCGGGTGACGTCCTCGCGGATGTTGATCAGCATCCGCTCGAACAGCGCGAAGGCTTCCTGCTTATATTCGTTGAGCGGCGTCTTCTGCGCATAGGCGCGCAGGTGGATGACCTGGCGCAGCGCGTCGAGCGTCGCCAGATGCTCCTTCCAGTGATGGTCGAGCGACTGGAGCAGGATGCTCTTTTCGATCTGCACCCAGATGTCGGGCGGCACGTCGGCGGCCTTGGCGACAACATGCGCCTCGGCGGCCTGCGCGATCCGCTCCTCGATCATCTCGGGATCGACGGCGGCCTCGTTCACCCAGTCGACGATCGGCAGGTCGACGCCGAGCACGTCCTGCGCGCGCTGGGTCAGCCCCTCGACATCCCATTGCTCGGGATAGCTGTTGGGCGGGCAGGCATCGCCGACGAGGGCATTGACCGTCTCGATCCGCATGTCGGTGAGCACGTCGCCGACCGTTTCCGAATCCATGATGTCGGCGCGCTGCTCATAGACCACCTTGCGCTGGTCGTTCATGACGTTGTCATATTCGACGACCTGCTTGCGCACGTCGTAGTTGCGCGCTTCCACCTTCTTCTGGGCGGTCTCGATCGCCTTGGTGATCCACGGGCTGACCACCGCCTCGCCATCGGGAAGCTGGCTGTTCATCATGCGCGCGAACAGGGTTTCCTTGCCGAAGATGCGCAGCAGGTCATCTTCGAGGCAGAGATAGAAGCGGCTGTAGCCGGGATCGCCCTGGCGGCCCGAGCGGCCGCGCAGCTGGTTGTCGATGCGGCGGCTCTCGTGGCGCTCGGTGCCGAGCACGAACAGGCCGCCGGCCGCCTTCACCGCGTCGCGTTCCTCCAGCACTTCCTGCCTGATGCGTTCCTCGGCGGCGGTACGTTCCGGCCCGTCCGGCATGTCGCCCAGCTCGGCCTCGATCCGGAACTCGGCATTGCCGCCGAGCTGGATGTCGGTGCCGCGACCCGCCATGTTGGTGGCGATGGTGACGGCGCCGAGCCGGCCGGCCTGCGCCACCAGCTGCGATTCCTGCTCGTGATAGCGGGCGTTGAGCACGGTATGCGGGACATTCCGCTTCTTGAGGAATTCCGACAAAAGTTCCGATTTCTCGATCGACACCGTGCCGACCAGCACCGGCTGGCCGCGCTCGCGCGCCTCGGCGACGGCGCCGGTGATCGCGCCGAACTTGTCCTCGAGATTCTTGTAGAACTCGTCGTCGGCGTCGATGCGCTGGACCGGCAGGTTGGTGGGGATCTCGACGACATTCATCTTGTAGATGTCGTAGAATTCCGTCGCCTCGGTCGAGGCGGTGCCGGTCATGCCGCCAAGCTTCGGATACATGCGGAAATAATTCTGGAAGGTGACGGAGGCGAGCGTCTGGTTCTCCGGCTGGACCTCGACGCCTTCCTTGGCCTCCGCCGCCTGGTGGAGCCCGTCCGACCAGCGGCGGCCGTCCATCATGCGGCCGGTGAACTCGTCGATGATGACGACCTTGCCGTCCTTGACGATATAATCAATGTCGCGCTTGAAGATGACATTGGCCTTCAGCGCCTGGTTGAGGTGGTGGACGACCTGCGTGTTCTCGAAGTCATAGAGATTCTCGCCCTCGAGCAGGCCGGCGTCCGCGAGGCGGCGCTCGACGGTCTCGGTGCCGTCCTCGGTCAGCACCACCGACTTCTGCTTTTCATCGACCTCATAGGCATCGGGCGTCAGCGTCTTCACGATGACGTCGACCTGCTTGTAGAGTTCCGACTTGTCGTCGGTGGGACCGGAGATGATCAGCGGCGTCCGCGCCTCGTCGATCAGGATCGAGTCGACCTCGTCGACGATGGCGTAGTTGAAGGGGCGCTGCACCATCTGCGAGCGCTCATATTTCATATTGTCGCGCAGATAGTCGAAGCCGAACTCGTTGTTCGTGCCGTATGTGATGTCCGCAGCATAGGCGAGGCGGCGCTGCTCGTCCGAGATGTTGGGCACGATGACGCCGACCGTGAGGCCGAGGAAGCGATAGACCTGCCCCATCCACTCGGCGTCGCGGCGGGCGAGATAGTCGTTGACGGTGACGACGTGGACGCCCGTGCCCGGCAGCGCATTCAGATAGGTGGCGAGCGTCGCGACCAGCGTTTTGCCCTCGCCCGTCCGCATCTCCGCGATCTCGCCGCGATGGAGGACGATGCCGCCGATCATCTGGACATCGAAATGGCGCATCCCCATCACGCGCCGCGACGCCTCGCGCACCGTGGCGAAGGCTTCGGGCAGAACGTCGTCGAGCGACTTGCCCTGCGCCAGCTGCTCGCGGAACACGACGGTCTGGTTGCGCAGCTGCTCGTCGCTGAGCGCCGCGAGACTGGGTTCATGCTCCGCGATGCGCTGGACGATGCCGCGCATCGACTTGACATAACGGTCGTTTGAAGAGCCGAAGATCGCCTTGGCGATGCCGCCGAACATGCGTTTTCCTTAAACCAGCGCGCCGGAAAGACGGCAGGCGCCGTCCCATGGCATTTGGCCGGGGATGTAGGAGGGGGTCTATTTCAAGTCAATGAACGGCTTGAGCATGACGCGCCCCGGCCCTAAGGCGCGCGCATGTCGACCAGCCGCTCTCCCCTCGCCCCCGCCGCCTTTCCCGCCCTGCCCGCGATTCCCGGCGTGCGCCTTGCCGTCGCCCGGGCGCGGTACAAGGATTGGGACCGCTGCGACCTGACCTTCGCGGCGCTGGAAGAGGGCACGGCGGTGGCGGGCGTCACCACGACCAGCAAATGCCCTTCGCCGGAGGTGGAATGGTGCCGCGCCGCGCTGCCGCTCGGCCGCGCGCGGGCACTGGTGGTCAATGCCGGCAATTCCAACGCCTTCACCGGCAGCCGGGGCCGCGCCGCCGTGGAGGCGATCGCCGCGCGGGTGGCCGGCAATCTCGGCTGCGCGCCGTCCGACGTGTTCGTCGCCTCGACGGGCGTGATCGGCGTGCCGCTGCCGATCGACAAGGCGGAAGCCGGGATCGACTCGGTGCTGGCAGCGCCGGAAGCTTCGTGGGAGGACGCCGCCAATACCATCCGCACCACCGACACCTTCGCCAAGGGCGCCGTCACCCGCGCCGTCATCGGCGACCGCACCGTCCAGCTCGTCGGCATCATCAAGGGTTCGGGCATGATCGCGCCCGACATGGCGACCATGCTGGGCTTCATCTTCACCGACGCGGCGGTCGAGCCGGCCTTCCTCCAGACCATGCTGTCCGCCGCCAACCGGCGCAGCTTTTCCTGCATCACGGTGGACAGCGACACCTCCACCTCCGACACGGTGCTGGCCTTCGCCACCGGCCGGGCGGGCAATGCGCCGATCACCTCCCATGAGGATGCCGGCGCGGATGCGTTTCAGGCGGCGCTGGACGACCTCTGCCTGCAACTCGCCCATCTCGTCGTGCGCGACGGCGAGGGCGCGTCGAAGTTCATCGAGATCGGCGTCGACGGCGCGGTGTCGGACGACAGCGCCCGCGTGGTGGCGCTCAGCATCGCCAACTCGCCGCTGGTCAAGACGGCGATCGCCGGCGAGGACGCCAATTGGGGCCGGGTGGTGATGGCGGTCGGCAAGGCGGGCGAGCCGGCGGAGCGCGACCTGCTGTCGATCCGCTTCGGCGACACGCAGGTGGCGCGGGCCGGCAATGCCGTGGAAGGCTATGACGAGGCTCCGGTCGCCGCGCACCTCAAGGGGCAGGACATTCGTATCGGCGTCGATCTGGGGCTGGGTGAAGGCCGCGCAACGGTTTGGACCTGCGACCTTACGCACGGCTATATCAGCATCAACGCCGATTACCGGAGCTGAGGGGGCGGTAGATGGTGGGCCGATCCGCGCCCTCTCCCTCACCTCCGTTCGTCCTGAGCCTGTCGAAGGA
>CAZACH010000169.1:0-5394 GCA_964483275.1 uncultured Sphingomonadaceae bacterium
ATGCGGACAGTCGCTGGCACAGCGACAATGCCATTCGCATCCACACGATCGGCACGATCAATGTCGAGAATGATGCCACCCTCTATGCCAGGGAAGGCATATTGGTGGGTATGGGGCGCGTGAAGGATCTGGCGGAGCCATCGGCAATTCTCACCGTCGACAATGCCACGCTGGTGACGGACGGGGACCTTGATATCGCCAATGGCGGCGCCTGGGCCAAGGTCGCCTTCACCAATGGCGCCCGCATCGAAACCACAGGCGTCCAGATCGGAACCGGCTCAATGACAAGCGGAGGCGTCACCCATGCGGCGCAGGCCGATGTGCTGGTTTCGGGCGCGGGCACGAAATGGACGGATAATTTCGTCACGGGGTGGAACTTCTTTCTCGGCGACTCCGGTCAGACAACCCTGACGATCACCGACGGGGCCGCCGTCGAAACAGGAAACTCGGTGTTTGTTGGCCGTAATGAAGGCCGTGCCGATGTCGTCGTCAGCGGCGGCGGGCAATTCCTGACCCCGGCCAACATCAGGCTCGGGGAGAGCGCCGAGGGCACCGGCACGCTGCTGGTCACCGGCACCGGATCGCGCGTGGCGACCGGCAACAGTATCGACATCGGCGTTGCGGGTCGGGGCGAGGTGACGGTCGCCGACAATGGCCTGCTGGTCGCGTCCCATATCCATGTTGGCCGCTCCGGCGGATCGGGCCTGCTGACCATCGGCGCGGACGGATATGTCAACGCCGGTGGGCTTGATCTGCTGGCCGGAGAAGTGCGGCTGGGCACGGATGGCACGCTGACGCTGAGCGGCACCGGGACGATCGGCGTCGCCGGAAGGCTGGCGGGCACCGGGGTTTTCGAGGGCGACCTCATGGTCAACGCCGGCGGCGTCATCGCGCCCGGCAACTCGATCGGCACGCTGACCGTCGTCGGCGACATCGCTTTCAACGCCGGCTCGATTTTCGAGGTCGAGGTCAACGCGGCTGGCGAGGCCGATCATCTGCACACGTTCGGCGCGGTGACGCTCAATGGCGGCGAGGTGCAGGTTCTGGCCGGCATGGGCGATTATGCGCCCGCCACCACCTATACGATCCTGACCGGCGAGAGTGGCCGCTCCGGCGAATTCGCCAGCGTCACGTCGAATCTCGCCTTTCTTGATCCGTCGCTGAGCTATGACGCCAGCAACGTCTATCTGACGATGACCCGCAACGCCGTGACCTTCGATAATGTCGGCGTTACGCCGAACCAGATCGCAGCCGGCAGCGGCACCGAAAGCCTCGGCAGCGGCAACGGCGTGTTCGATGCGGTGCTCGATCTGTCGGCCGATCAGGCGCGCGCCGCTTTCGACCGGCTCTCCGGCGAAATCCATGCTTCGGCACGCACCGCCATGCTGGAAGACAGCCGGTTCGTCCGCAATGCGGCGTGGGACCGTTTGCGCGACGCGGCGAGCGATGACAGGGGCGGCGCATGGGGCCGGGGCTTCGGTTCCTGGGGCCACACCGGCGGCGATGGCAACGCCGCGCGGCTCAAGCGTTCAACCGGCGGCCTGATCATGGGCGCCGATGGCGCGGTTGGCGACACGCTGCGCCTTGGCGCGGTGTGGGGCTATAGCCGCACCGATATCGACGTGAACGGGCGCGGTTCGTCCGGCAAGATCGACAGCTATCATCTCGGCGCCTATGCAGGCGGCCAGTGGGGTGCAACCGCTGTCCGTCTCGGCATCGCCCATAGCTGGCACGACGTGCATACGACGCGCAGCATCGCCTTCCCGGACTTCTCCGACACGGCGCGCGCCGGTTATAATGGCGGCACGTTCCAGGCGTTCGGCGAACTGGGCCATGCGTTCGACCTCGGCCGCGCCCGGATCGAACCCTTCGCCAACATCGCCTATGTTCGCGCGCGCAGCGATGCGCTCAGCGAGACGGGCGACGATGCGAAGCTGACGGGCAGGAAGGCCGCGACCGACGTCACCTTCTCCACGCTGGGCCTGCGGACGGCGACCGGCGTCGATCTCGGCAAGGCCCAGGCGATCTTCCGGGCCGGGGCGGGCTGGCGCCATGCGTTCGGCGATACCACGCCAATGACGACCATGCGTTATCGGGCAGGCGGCGACGCCTTCCAGATTGCGGGCGTGCCGGTAACGCGCAACGCCGCCGTCCTCGACGCCGGGCTTGAGGTCGCGATCTCCGGCAAGGCGAGCGTCGGCATGTCCTATAGTGGTCAGCTCGGCAGCGGCCTTTCCGATCAGACCGCAAGGGCGAACCTGATCTTCAGGTTCTGAAGGGGAAATGGCGAAGGCGCGCGCTGGCCGGGCATGCCGCTCGCCAGCGAGTCGCTAGACGTCCTCAGCCCGCGCTTTCAGTCGGTGCGGGGTCGCGATGGTCGCGCGGAGCGACGGACCGCGGCCCGTACAGCTAATGCGAATCACAGTCATGAAACTGCTTGCGAATGGCGCCAATGAATAATAGCGCTGCGAGGATGCGGTGCCGGGCGATTGCCGGACCGCCGCTCCAGCAACGGATTGCGCGATGTCGCCACGAACCCGGAAAGGACTGAGGATCGCCTTCGCAGGCCCCGGCGCGGTGATCGTCGCGATCGTGGTGATGGCGGGCATGACCCTGTGGCTGCCGCGCGGCGCGGCGGGCATCGACAATCTCGTCCTGCCATTGGTGCTGGTGCCGCTGATCTGGGCGGGGCTTTTCTTCCATGCCTGCCTGGATTCGAAGCTCGGCCGCGTCGCGCTCGTCGCCCTCGGCCTGTTCGCGGTCCATGCCGGGCTTGTGACCCACAAGTTCCTTGACCGGCCCGTCGCCGGGGAGGCGCGGACATGATCCACCTGCCCAAAGAAGAAACCAAGCTGATGGTCGCGGTCCACGGCTGGTCCGGGATTCTGCTGGGCCTGCTGCTCTACGCGGTCGTCTTCACCGGCATGGCGGCGGTTTTCGCCGAGGAGATCGGCATCTGGTCCGCCGGCCATGTCGAGACGCAGTCGGTTTTCGAGCGGCCGATCGACCGGACGGTGCGGGATCTCGGCGCGCGCACGCCGGCCCGGTTTCATGAAGGCGTCGACCTGTTCGAGATCGGCGATCACAATCTGGGCGCCTTCTTCCACCACCATGAAACCAGGCCGAGCGGCGAGCTGATCAGCCGCGGCATCTATTATCAGCTCGATCGCGACGGCGGCATCGTCAGCGAAAGGCGCGGAACCGGCGAGGACGTCTTCGGGCCGCGCAACGACGATGCGCTGAGCAGCTTCCTGGTCGACACTCATGTGCGGCTGCATGTGCCCAACCCCTGGGGCCTGCTGCTGACCGGCATCCTCGGCCTTGCCATGCTCGTCGCCGCGATTTCCGGCCTGCTGATCCACCGCCACCTGTTGAAGGACATCTTCACCCTGCGGCGGACGGCCAGCCCGGTCCTGGTCGATCGCGACAGGCACAGCGTCGCCGGCTCATGGAGCCTGCCATTCGCCTTCCTGCTGGCTTTCACGGGCAGCTTTTTCTCGTTCTTCGGAACGGTGGGCGTTCCGATCGTGGCGATGGCGGCGTTCGGCGGCGACCAGCACGCCTTGAGCGAAGCGGTGTTCGGCAATCCCGGCACGCCCGATCCGCGGCCCCGCGCGATCGGCGATCTGGATCGCGTCACCGCCGATGCGCGGGCGCGGACGGGCACGATCCCCCGTTTCGTGGCGATCGAGAATTTCGGACGCGCCGATTCGACGATCACCACCTTCCATGAGCCGGGCGCGGGCGACATCCAGCCGACGACGCTGCTCTATCATGGCGCGACGGGCGATTTCGACCGGGTCAAGCCGTCGATCGGCACGCAGCCCTCGGCCGGGGGGACGCTGGTGGCGATCATGGCGCCACTGCATTTCGGCAATTTCGCGGGGCTGCTGTCCAAGGCGGTGTGGTTCGGCCTTGGTTTTGCGATGTGCTATGTGACCTTGACGGGTTTGCGGCTGTGGCTGACCCGCCGCCGCGAGGCCGCGCGCTCGCTCGGCTGGCTTGAACGGTCGGTGACGGTTGTCGGCTTCGGCCTGCCTCTGGCGCTGCTGGTCGCGGCCGTCGCCTTCCTGATCGCGATGCCGCTCGGCGCCGCCGTCTTCTGGACGCCGACGGCCTTCGTCGGCGCGGCGGCGGTCGCAATCCTCGGCGGCGTGCTGCTGCGCTCCAACGCCATGCTGGACCGCCTTCTCCAGACGGCGACCGGCCTGCTGCTGCTGGCCTTGCCGCTGATCCGGCTGGCCAATGGCGGGCCGGGATGGGTGCGCGCGATCGAGGCGGGCCAGCCGATCATCATGGCGGTCGATCTCGCCATGCTGGTGGCCGGCGGCTGGATGGTCCGGCATGTGGTGGTGCGCTGGCGTCGCGACACGCAGCCCGCGCTCTTGCAGCCCGCCGAATGATCTATCCGCTGCTGGCTGCGATCATCGTCTCGATGGGCATCATCCTGTTGCTCTGGCAGGGCGATCCCAAGCGCCGGCGCATCGCCGGCCTGCCGGGCGGCGCGCATCGGCCGGGCGCGCGCCGGTTGCTGGTCGCGGCCGCCCTGCTGCCGGGCGTCGCGCTCGCGGTCGGCGGCGATGCGGCCGGCTTCCTGATCTGGCTCGGCACGGCGGTTGTCGGCGGCTGGCTGGTCACACAGCGCAGCGCCCGATAGGCACCGCGCTCAGCGGGTTTCGGCCGGCCCCTCGCGGATCAGCGCCATGATCTCGGCCCCCAGCTTGAGGTCGGTGACATGCCCGAAATGCTGGGCGCGGCGATGCCCCGCCCGGTCGATCAGCACCAGCGTCGGCGTGCCCTGCATGCCATAGGCCGCCATCGTGCGGGGCAGGGGGGCGCTTGCGTCCGGCGCATCGACGGCGACCGGAAAAGCGATGCGATATTCGTGCAGGAACGCCTCCAGCGAGACCGGCGACTGCGCCTCGTGATGCTCGAAGACGCAATGCAGCCCGAGAACGGCGACATCGGTGCCGTTGAACGTCTCGAACACGCGCTTGGCCTGGGGCAGGCCGTGGCTGACGCAGCCGGGGCAGAGCATCTGGAACGCCTCGATGACGACCACGCGGCCCCGCAGGCCGTCCAGCGTCGGCGGCGCAGCCGTATTGAACCAGTGCGTCGTCTCCAGCGGTGGGGCGGGGCGGGTCTTCTGGCTCATCGGACGAACTCCTTCGCTTATCCCGAGATGCGGCGCGGCATTGCCGACGCAGGTGCAAGGATGCGCCAGAACAGCATGGAAGTCGCGCTATATAGGACGACCGCGAGGCTGGCTGGCCCCCTGTCCGGGGACGTTTATGCTGGACGCGGCCGAATGGAAGGGGGAAGCTGGGGCGCAATTCGCACTGCAAGGAAAGGCTCCAAGGATGGACGACATCGCTCTGGCCCGGGTGCTGCATG
>CAZACH010000170.1:0-5353 GCA_964483275.1 uncultured Sphingomonadaceae bacterium
ACCCACGAGCGTATCCTGAATGGGTGGCCGGGTGGGGGAGCGGGCCGGTGCCGCCGCTTAAACGAACGCCCGCGCCCTCAGGCCATCGTGGCGAGCAGCGAGGCGATCGGCACGAACGCGAAGGCCACGCTGCTGTCGGCCACGCCATAGGGGATGAAGATATTCTCCTGATGGCGCATCGCCCCGCAGGTATAGACCACGTTCGGCACATAGCCCTCGCGATCCTCGTCGGCGGGGGAGAGAATCGGCTGGACCGTCCGCCCCAGCAGCTTCGACGGGTCGTCCTTGTCCAGCAGCACCGCGCCGATCGAATATTTGCGCATCGCGCCGACGCCGTGGGTCAGCAGCAGCCAGCCCTCGTCAAGCTCGATCGGCGATCCGCAATTGCCGATCTGCACCATTTCCCAGGGATAATGCGGGGTCAGCAGCAGTTCGCCCTGTTCCCATTGGGTCAGGCTGTCGGACTGGAGGAGGAAAAGATTTTCGCCGTCCTGCCGGCCGATCACCATATATTTCCCGCCGACCTTGCGGGGGAACAGCGCCATGCCCTTGTTGTAGGAGGCGCTGCCGTGCATCGGCTCCAGCGTGAAGGTCCGGAAATCGGACGTCCGCATCAGCTCGGAGCGGATCGTCGAGCCGTTATAGGCGGTGTAGGTGCCAAGCCATTCGTCGCGGCCGTCGCCATGATCGAAATAGACGAGGCGCAGATCCTCCAGGCCGTTGCGCTGCGCGGGGGTCATCGGGAACAGCACCGTGCCGGACAATGTGCTGTCGACATGGCGGTGCACATCCACGGCGCCATCCTGCTCCGCGACGGGCGTGGACGAATTGGCGGCGGTGGCGAAGGGCGGCTCGGGCGCCAGTTCGAAATTGTCGCCGGGCGACAGGATGCCCTCGCGGAAGGCGATCGAGGAGATATGCCCCTCCCCCACCGCCCGCAGCGACAGCACGATCCGCACCGAGCCTGCCTCAAGGCCGGACTGGTCGGGGTGCGGCACGATGCTGGGGTTCATCAGGGCGGCGGCGGCATAGCTGTATTCGTGACAGAAATAGGCGCCGATCAGCTGCTTCTTCTCGTCCGGGATCTGGCTTCCATCAAGCGCCAGCCCCTGCTCGATCTCGGCATAGCGGTGCAGGAAGACGCTGCGGGTCTGCCAGTGACGCGCTTCGAAATCCTTCAGGACGAGCGAGAGTTCGGCCCGCGCCTCCGCCATGTTCAGGCGAAGCACCTCCGTGACGATGCGCTCGACACGGCCCGGCCGTCCGTCGGGGCCGGGTTCGATTTCGACGTGGAAAGGGCGAACCACCACACGAGACGGATCGGCCTGCAAGCGCAGGCGGTAATGATGTACATTCATTACGAGAACGCGAATCCCCCGTCATTTGCGGCGGGGATTCTATTCCGCGGCCGCGCAAACTTCCATAGCCGTTGTCGATTCGAGTGCGGAGATTCTCAACATCGCGCATTGGGCGAGCTGGAAGGCCAGCACCGACTCCGCGCCCTGGTTGAGATTCGCGCGATCCGGCATCAGCCCGTCGTAACAGCCGCCGTCCTTCAGCGTGGCCATTTGCACGCCAAGATCGTTGCCGCCGAGATACCAGTGAAAGGCCTGCCGCGCCGCCGTCAGCCAGCGCGCCTCGCCGGTCACGGCATAAGCGACCTCGGCCGCCTCGATCGTCGCCCAGGCCTCGAGCGGCTGCTGGTCGAACGGCAGCGGCGGGCGGTGCGGACGGCCGAAGCTTTCGGTGCCCACAGCGCGGAAATGCCCTTCCTCGGACGTGTGCATGGCGTCCAGCCATTCGAGCGCGCGCAGCCCTTCATCGATCATCGCCTTGTCGTCGAGCCGCCGGCCGGCGCGCAGCAGCGCTTCGGGCAGCCTTGCATTGTCATAGGCCAGCACGTCCTCGAACCAGGTCCACCCCGCGCGCCGGGCGCCGCGCAGCCGGTCGAGCAGGCGCCGCGACAGCGTGTCCACCAGCGCCATCGCCTGCGCATGGCCGGGATGCGCGCCGAGCAGGGCATCGGCGCCGAGGATATTGAACGCCGCCGCGCGCGAGGCGTCCAGCTCCTTGGCGCGGCTCGCCACCTGCTCGAACAGATGGACCGCCCACGCCCGGATATCGGGGCGCGCGGCTTCGGCGGCGGTGATCCCGATGGCCCACAGGCCGCGCCCGAAGCTGTCGTCCGAGCCGACATTTTCCAGCCATGCGCGCTCATAGCTCATGAAATTGCGGAAACGGCCGACCTCGGCGTTCCAGGCATCCTGGATGAAGGAACAATAGGTCGCGACCAGCCGGTCGACCTCCTCCGCGCTGGTGCCCTCCGCGCCATCCTCGCCGACCCGATGGACGAGCATCAGGGCGCGGGCATTGTCGTCCAGGCAATAGCCATGGGCGCGATCGGGCACCGAGAAGATCGAGTGCTGGAAGATGCCGCAGCTGTCGCTCATGCGGCGCACCGCCTGTAGCGACGGACGTGGCGTCAGGTCGGTCCGGGCCGCCCGCTTCGGGAGGCGGACAGGCTCGTCCGGCGCCGCCACCACAGCGCGCGCGAGGGCGACGGCCTGTTCCGCGACGCTCGCCCAGGTCATCGAGCGGCCGCGCGCATAGGCCTTGGCCCGCATCGTCTCGCGCAACCCGTCATCGGACAGAAGCGCGATAACGCGCGCGGCGAAGGCGCCGGGATCGTTGAAGCCGACCAGCGCGCCGACGCCGTCCGCCAGCAACTCCTCGGCATGCCAATAGCGTGTCGAAATCACCGGCTTGCCCAGCCCCACCGCGCAGGACAGCGTGCCCGACGTGATCTGCGCAGCATTGAGATAGGGCGTCACATAAAGGTCGGCGGCGCTCAGCCAGTCGAGCAGTTCATCCACCTCCACGAAGCCGTCGACGAACCGGACATGCCGCGAAACGCCGAGCGTTCGCGCCAGTTCGATCAGTTCTTCCCGGTATTTCTCGCCCTCGCGCGCCACCAGATGCGGGTGGGTCGCGCCCAATACCGTGTACATCGTCTCCGGCTCGGCGGCGGCGATGGCCGGCAGCGCGCGGATCATCGTCTCGATTCCCTTGTTCGGCGACAGCAGGCCGAACGTCAGGATGGTCTTGCGTCCTTCAAGGCCGAAACGCGCCTTGAAGGGCGCCGTTTCCTGAAGCGGCCGGTCGACGATGCCATGGGGGATCACCACGATCTTGTCGGCGGCGATGCCGTGCACCTCTGTCAGGATCGCCTTGCCGCGCTCGGCCATGACGACGATGCGGCTCGCCCGTCGCGCCACCGCCTCCAGCACGCGGCGCTGGTCCTCGTCGGGGCCGGTCAGCACGGTGTGCAGCGTCACGACGACCGGGATGGTGATCCGGTCCAGCAGGCGCAGCAGATAGCCGCCCGCCGCCCCGCCGAAAATGCCATATTCATGCTGGACCCACAGCAGGTCGGCGCCGCTCACCGAAATGGCGCGGGCGGCGTCCGAATAGGCGATGGGATTGTCCTCCTCGATGCTGTGGACGACCTGCGGCGGATAATCATAGGCCGCGCCGGGATCGTTCATCGCATAGATGTCGACGGCGATGTCGGGGAAGGATCGGCGCAGCGCCTGCGCGAAGTCGTCGGTGAAGGTGGCGATGCCACAGCGGCGGGGGCTGTGGTTGCCCAGCAATGCGATTTTCAACCTTTCCCGAGAGGACGATCCGTCCATCACTTTGCCAACCCTTTCGCAGATGCAACGAGAACGGACTTCCCGTATCCAACAGCCGAACGCACGGAAACAGCCATTGGTTGCACGGCAGATCATGTTGCGTTGCAACAGAGATTGTCTCTTATCTTTCTGCAAGATGAACATTGACTGCGAATGCGAAAAGGATATGAAGTCTGCGATTGGGCGTCCCCCGTGGGGTTCGCTCAGCAACAACCTGGGAGGTTTGGGTGAAGAAATTGACGTTCGTTCTCGCGGCTGCTGGCCTGGCTTCGCTTGCCGCGTGCAACCAGTCGCCGGAAGCTGCAGCTGTTGAAAATGCTGCCGAGAATGTCGCCGAGGGCATCGAAAACCAGGCTGACCTGCTTGAGGACGCGGCGGACAACGCCACGACCGAAGCGACCGAGGCCAACCTGGAAAATGCTGCTGACGCGCTCCACAACAAGGCGGACGCCGTTGAAGAAGCGGGCGAAGCCAAGGCTGACGCGATCGACGCGAACTGATCGTAAAGCAACAATAGATTTCTTGGACTTCGAAGGGCGCCCGTTACAGCGGGCGCTCTTTTTTTTGCGCCAGCCACGGCCCTTGCAAAGCCGGGCCAGCCACGGCATGCTCCCCATATCCCGAGGGGGGCCGCAGCTTAGGCGGCTGAGAGTGGACCTGACATGCGGTCCTTACCCTTGAACCTGATCCGGCTTGTACCGGCGGAGGAACGGGAAGCGTCGTTTTCGCCCGATCTCCCTGCCGTGACGGCCCATGCAAGGGAAGCATCATGGCTGACATTTACGCCCCCGCCGATCTCAAGGTCACCACCGGTCCCATTCGCGGGTCGCGCAAGATCCATGTCGAGACGCCCTCCGGCCTGCGCGTCGCGATGCGCGAGATCGCGCTGGAGGCGAGCGCCGGCGAACCGCCGCTGCGCGTCTATGACTGCTCCGGCCCCTATACCGATCCCGATGCCCGCATCGACATCATGGCCGGCCTGCCCAAGCTGCGCCGCGCCTGGATCGAGGGACGCGGCGATGTCGAGGACTATGACGGCCGCGCGATAAAGCCCGAGGATAACGGCCAGCTCGGCCCCGACCGCAGCGGCGGCGTCGCGCCCTTCCCCGCCCCCAATGTCCGCCCGCTGCGCGCGAAGCCGGGCATGAACGTCTCCCAGATGCACTATGCCCGGCGCGGCATCATCACGCCCGAGATGGAATATGTCGCGGTCCGCGAGAATCTCGGTCGCGCCGCGCTGCGCGAGAAGCTGGAACGCGATGGCCAGGATTTCGGCGCGTCGATCCCCGATTTCGTGACGCCCGAGTTCGTCCGCGACGAGGTGGCGCGCGGCCGCGCCATCATCCCCAGCAATATCAACCACCCCGAATCGGAGCCGATGGCGATCGGCCGCAATTTCCTGGTCAAGATCAACGCCAATATCGGCAACTCCGCCGTCGCCTCCGACGTCGCGAGCGAGGTCGACAAGATGGTCTGGTCGATCCGCTGGGGCGCCGACACGGTGATGGACCTGTCGACCGGGCGGAACATCCACGACACGCGCGAATGGATCATCCGCAACTCCCCCGTGCCGATCGGCACCGTGCCGATCTATCAGGCGCTGGAAAAGGTCGGCGGCATCGCCGAGGACCTGACCTGGGAAATCTTCCGCGACACGCTGA
>CAZACH010000171.1:0-5297 GCA_964483275.1 uncultured Sphingomonadaceae bacterium
CCTGCGGCAGGAACATCTTGCCGGCGCCGAACAGGTCGCCGACGACGTTCATGCCGGCCATCAGCGGCCCTTCGATGACGTCGATCGGCTTTGCGCACTGGAGCCGCGCTTCTTCCGTGTCCTCGATGACATAGGCGTCGATGCCCTTGACCAGCGCATGTTCCAGCCGCTTGATCACCGGCAGTTCGCGCCATTCGTCGGTCGCCTTCTCGGCCGCCGCGCCGCCCTTGTAGCTTTCCGCCAGCGCCAGCAGCCGGTCGGTGGCGTCGGGCCGGCGGTTGAGGATGACATCCTCGCAGGCGTCGCGCAGCTCGGGGTCGATGGTGTCATAGACGTCGAGCTGGCCGGCATTGACGATGCCCATGTCCAGCCCGGCCTTGATGGCGTGGAACAGGAAGACCGAGTGCATCGCCCGGCGCACCGGCTCGTTGCCCCGGAAGGAGAAGCTGAGGTTGGAGACGCCGCCCGAAATATGGGCGTGCGGGCAGCGCTTGCGGATTTCCTTGCAGGCCTCGATGAAGTCGACGCCGTAATTCTCATGCTCCTCGATCCCCGTCGCGATCGCGAAGATGTTGGGATCGAAGATGATGTCCTCCGGCGGGAAGCCGTTGGCGACCAGCAGGTCATAGGCGCGGCCGCAAATCTCGACCTTGCGTTCCTTGGTGTCGGCCTGCCCGGTCTCGTCGAACGCCATCACCACGACGGCGGCGCCATAGGCGCGGACGAGGCGGGCATGATGCAGGAAGGCCTCCTCGCCTTCCTTGAGGCTGATCGAATTGACCACCGGCTTGCCGGGAACGCATTTGAGGCCGGCCTCGATCACCGACCATTTCGAGCTGTCGACCATGATCGGCACGCGCGCGATGTCCGGCTCGGCGGCGATCAGCTTGAGGAAGGTGGTCATCGCCAGCTCTGAATCGAGCAGGCCCTCGTCCATGTTGACGTCGATGATCTGGGCGCCGTTCTCGACCTGCTCGCGCGCCACCTCGACGGCGGCGGCATAGTCGCCGGCCATGATCAGCTTCTTGAACTTGGCGGAGCCGGTGACGTTGGTGCGCTCGCCGATATTGACGAAGGTCGCGGTCTGGACTTGCGGTTCAGGGTCGAGGGGCGCGGTGGCCATCTGGTAAACTCCGGTCGCCCGGCTGCGGGCGGATCAATTCTGGTACGGTAACTCAGGCGGCGATGGTCATCGGGTCGATACCGGCGAGCAGCGTCTGGCGCTTGGGCTTCGGCAGCTTGCGCGGCGGTCGGCCGGCAACGATCTTCGCCATCGCCGCGATATGCTCGGGCGTCGTGCCGCAGCAGCCGCCGACGACGTTGATGAGGCCAGTGTCCGCCCACTCGCGGATGAAGCCCGCCGTGGTGTCCGGTTCCTCGTCATACTGGCCGAGGTCGTTGGGCAGGCCGGCATTGGGATAGACCATGACCAGCGCGTCGGCGATGGCCGACAGGGTGGCGACATAGGGCCGCAGCTGCGGCGCGCCGAAGGAGCAGTTCAGCCCGATGGTCAGCGGCTTGGCATGGCGCACCGCCGCCCAGAAGCTTTCGATGCTGTGGCCGGACAGGTTGCGGCCCGACATGTCGGTGACGGTCATCGACAGCATGATCGGGATTTCCCGTCCGCGCGCCTCGCCGGCCTCGATCGCGGCCATGATGCCGGCCTTGGCGTTGAGCGTGTCGAACACCGTCTCGATCAGGATGAAGTCGGTGCCGGCGTCGAGCAGGGCGTCGATCTGCTCGCGATAGACGTCGCGCAGCTCGTCGAATCCGATGGCGCGATAGCCGGGGTCGTTGACGTCGGGCGACAGCGACAGCGTCTTGTTGGTCGGGCCGATCGCGCCGGCGACGAAGCGCGGGCGGCCGTCCGCCGCCTCTGCCGCGTCGGCCTCCTGCCGCGCGATGGTGGCGGCGGCGACGTTCAGCTCGCGCACCATATGCTCAAGGCCGTAATCCGCCTGGCTGACACGGTTGGCGTTGAAGGTGTTGGTGGAGACGATGTCCGACCCGGCGTTCAGATAGCCTCGCGTGATCTCGGCGATGATCTCCGGCCGGGTGATGACGAGGACGTCGTTATTGCCCTTCTGGTCGTGGGTGACGGTGAGGTCGCCGCGATAATCGGCCTCGCCCAGGCCATAGCCCTGGATCATCGTGCCGAAGGCACCGTCGGTGATGAGGATGCGGTCGGCGGCCTGGGTGCGGAAGCGGTCTGCGGCGCTGGTCATGCGGCCTGCTCCTTTGAATCGCCGGCCTTGGCGGGGCGCTGGCCGAGCAGATGGCAGATGGAATAGGCGAGTTCCGCCCGGTTGAGCGTGTAGAAATGGAGCTGGCGGACGCCGCCGGCATAGAGCTTGCGGGCCAGCTCGGCGGCGATGGTCGCGGCGACGAGCTGGCGGGCGGCGGGGTGGTCGTCCAGCCCTTCGAACAGGCGGCCCATCCAGTCGGGGATGCAGGCGCCGCACATGCCGGCGAAGCGCCGGGTCTGGGCGACGTTGGAGACGGGCAGGATGCCGGGCACGATCTCAGCATTGATGCCGGCCGCCGCCACCGCGTCGCGGAAGCGGAAGAAGGTTTCGGCCTCGAAAAAGAATTGCGTGATGGCGCGGGTGGCGCCGGCGTCCAGCTTGCGCTTGAGGTTGTCGAGATCGGAGGCGCTCGACGCGGCCTCGGGGTGGGTTTCCGGGTAAGCGGCGACCGAGATTTCGAACGGCGCGACGCGCTTCAGCCCCTCGACGAGGTCGGCGGCGCCGGCATAGCCCTGCGGATGCGCGGCGAACTGGCCGCCCGCCGGCGGATCGCCGCGCAGCGCGACGATGTGGCGGACGCCGGCGTCCCAATAGCTCTTGGCGACCTCGTCGATCTCGTCGCGGCTGGCGTCGACGCAGGTGAGGTGGGCGGCGGGCGCCAGGCCGGTCTCGCGCACGATGCGCTCGACGGTGGAATGGGTGCGCGCCCGCGTCGATCCGCCCGCGCCATAGGTGACGGAGACGAAGCGCGGCTGCAGCGGCTCCAGAGTCTTGATCGCCGACCACAGATTGGCCTCGGCGGTGTCCGACTTGGGCGGGAAAAATTCGAAGGAGGTTTCGAGGTCGCCGGCGAGGTCCGCGAACAGCGGTTCCGACAGGGCGTATTGCGCCTCGTTCAATTGCGATACCGACAACATCTCAGGCGGCCCTTTCCGTCAACTTCGCGTCCGCAAGGGCGGGACGTTCGCCAATCCATAATGTGACCGTCAGCGCGCCGCCGGTCAGATGCTCGAACACGCGGGCATCCAGCCCTGCCGCACTCATCCATTCGATCGGTTGACGATCGGTGAAGCCCAGCCGGGCATGGGCGTCGCGCTCCCGCAATTCCTCGCGCTCATGCGGTGCGAAATCGACGAGGACCAGACGGCCTCCCGGCGACAGCAGCCGCGCCGCCTCCGCCACGACCTGCGCCGGCTGCTGCGCATAATGCAGCACCTGATGCAGGATCACGGTGTCGGCCAGCGCCGAACCATGGGGCAGGGCGTACATGTCCGCCTGCCGCAGTTCGGCCGGAATCGCCGACGCGTCAAGCTTGGCGCGGGCGAGGCGGAGCATGTCGGCGGAGCGGTCGAAGCCGATCGCCTCGGCCGCCTCACCGGCGAACAGCTCAAGCATGCGGCCGGTGCCGGTGCCGATGTCGATCAGCCGCCCGATCGGCCGGTCGCCGAGCGCGCGCCGGATCGCCGCCTCCACCTCATTCTCCGAAATGTGGAGCGAGCGGATGGCGTCCCAGCGTTCGGCCTGCGAGGCGAAGTAACGCTCCGCCGCGCTGGCGCGCTCGGCCCGCACGGCGGCGAGGCGGGCGACGTCGGCATTCGGCCAGGGCGCGTCGGCGGCGCTTTCGGCCCAGGCGTCGATGGCGGCGAGGGCGGGGGCGACCCGCTCCCCCGCGCCCAATGCGACGAAGGTCCAGGCGCCTTCCTTGCGCCGCTCGACAAAGCCGGCGTCGGCGAGGATACGGACATGGCGGGAGACGCGCGGCTGGCTCTGGCCCAGCACCTGCGCCAGCTCGCCAATGGCCAGCTCCATCTCGCGCAGCAGCAGCAGGATGCGCAGCCGCGTCGGGTCTGCCAGGGCCTCAAAGGCTGCGGTAAGGCGATCCATGTTCCCGAAGTCTCATATAACGAAGTCTTTATATGATAGGGGGCGGGTGGGATGATTGCAAGCGCTTTACCGTTCCGCTGCCCACATCCGCCGCGCCAGCCTTGACGCCGCCGCCCGGTCTTATAGGGCCTGTCGGATCGAGGGGATCGACGGCGCTCGGGGTGCGGGCGCCGGGGTGGTTCCGCGCTGTCCGGGGGGCGGAGTATTGGCCGCGTTGAAAGTTCACCTGATCGGCGGCGCGCGACCGGATTTCATGAAGATCGCTCCTCTCTGGCATGCGCTGGACGCCGATCCCGATCTTCAGCCGGTCATCGTCCACACCGGCCTGCCCGGCGATCCGGGCCTGTCGGGTGACATATTGATCGACCTCCGCCTGCCGCCCGCCGACCATCATCTGGGCGTCACGGCCGACAGTCCCGCCGCGCTGACCGGCGGCGTGATGGTCGCCTATGACCGCCTGTTGCGCGACGAGCGGGCCGACTGGATCATCGTGGTGGGGGATGACGATCCGACCGTGGCGGGCACGCTGACCGGCTGCCGCCACGGCGTGCCGGTGATCCATCTGGAGGCGGGGCTGCGCAGCCGCGACGCCAGCCTGCCGGAGGAGATCAACCGCCGCGCCACCGATGCGATCTGCAACGTCTGCTGGACCTCGTCCGAGGATGCCGACGCCAATCTCGCGGCCGAGGGCGTGCCGGCGGAGCGCATCACCCGCGTCGGCAATATCAAGATGGACAGTTACGAACTGGTCCGCCCGCTGATCCGCACGGCGGGCGCGCGCGGCCGGTTGCGGTTGCCCGCGCGCAGCTATGGCGTGGTGACGTTGCGCTGGCCCATCAATGTCGAGGACGACGCGCGCCTCGCCGCGCTGGTCGGCGCGCTGGTGGAGGCGCAGGCGCGCCTGCCGCTGGTGTTCGTGGTTAACCCGCGCACGCGCGCCCGGCTCCGGTCGCTGGGCCATGACGGCCGGCTGGCGGAATGCGGCATCCGCATGGAGGAGCCGCTGGGCTATACCGCCTTCATGAACCTGATCGAAGGCGCGGCGGTCGCCATCACCGATAGCGCCGGGATTCAGGAGGAGACGACCTATCTTGGCGTGCCCTGCCTGACCCTGCGCGAGACGACGGCGCGGCCGATCACCATCTTCCAGGGCACCAACCGCCTCGT
>CAZACH010000172.1:0-5285 GCA_964483275.1 uncultured Sphingomonadaceae bacterium
ATGACGCGGCAATAACCGTCTGCGCCTTCCTGCACGCGGGCGGGTCTGGCATCGGGACCTCGGAGGGGTTAGGCGTCAGCCATGTTCTTTTCATTTCTCGACGAGCTTCGCGCCGCAGGCATTCCCGCCTCGCTCAAGGAGCATCTCGTGCTGCTCGAAGCGCTCGACCGTGAGGTGATCGCGCGGAACCCCGAGGAATTCTATTATCTCGCCCGCGCCACCTTCGTGAAGGACGAAGGGCTGCTCGACCGCTTTGACCAGGTTTTCGGCAAGGTGTTCAAGGGGCTGGAGACCAGCTTTGAAACCGAAACGGCGGAAATCCCGGAGGAATGGCTGCGCCGCGTCGCGGAACTTTACCTGACGCCGGAGCAGATGGAGGAGATCAAGTCGCTCGGCTCGTGGGACGAGATCATGGCGGCGCTCAAGAAACGGCTGGAGGAGCAGAAGGGGCGCCATCAGGGCGGCAGCAAGTGGATCGGCACCGGGGGCACCTCCCCGTTCGGCGCCTATGGCTACAACCCCGAGGGCGTGCGCATCGGCCAGGACGGCAATCGCAACAATCGCGCCATCAAGGTGTGGGACAAGCGCGAGTTCAGGAATCTGGATTCGACGCTGGAGCTGGGCACCCGCAACATCAAGGTCGCGCTGCGCCGCCTGCGCCGCTTCGCCCGCGAGGGCGCGGCCGAGGAACTGGACCTCGACGAGACCATCCACGGCACCGCCCGGCGCGGCTGGCTGGACATCGTCATGCGGCCGGAGCGGCACAATGCCGTCAAGGTTCTGCTGTTCCTCGATGTCGGCGGCTCGATGGACCCGTTCATCCGCCTCTGCGAGGAGCTGTTCTCCGCCGCGACCAGCGAGTTCAAGCATCTGGAATTCTTCTATTTCCACAACTGCGTCTATGAAGGCGTGTGGAAGGACAACCAGCGTCGCCACAATGAGCGCACCCCGACCATGGAGGTGCTTCACAAATATGGCCACGACTATAAGCTGATCTTCGTCGGCGATGCCGCGATGAGCCCCTATGAGGTCAATTATCCGGGCGGCAGCGTCGAGCATTATAATGAGGAGACCGGCGAGGTCTGGCTGCGGCGGCTGCTTGCCGTCTATCCCTCCGCCGCATGGCTCAACCCCAGCGCCCCCAGCCATTGGCGCTATACCAAGTCGGTCGAGATGATTCAGCAGATCATGGGCGGGCGCATGTATCCGCTGACGCTGGACGGCCTCGACGACGCGATGCGCGACCTGAGCCGCAAATTATGAGCGGATCGCGGATTCGCGCCGCCTGATCAGGACGCCGGCGCCACCGGAATGCTCGCGATCGCGACATTGGCGAGCACGACAAGGCCGACGGCGATCATCAGCACGCCACGCTTCCGCTCGCCCCGCCGGATCAGGAACCCGCCGCCGAGGCAGAGGATGAACGCCCCGATGACGCCGAGGGACAGTAAGACGGAAGTTGTCGTGCTCATCCCACTTCCCTAGCAGCCGCGCGCCGCTTAGTCAGGCGGCAATGGACAAGCTGTTCGACCTGGCCGTCATCGGCGGCGGCATCAACGGGGCCGGCATCGCGCGCGACGCCGCCGGGCGCGGCTTGTCGGTCGTGCTGGTCGAAGCCGGCGACTATGGCGGCGCGACATCGACCGCCTCCTCCAAGCTGCTCCACGGCGGGCTGCGCTACCTGGAATTCGGCGAATACCGGCTGGTCCGCACCGCCTTGCAGGAGCGGCGCCGCCTGATCGACGCGGCGCCCCACCTCGCCCATCCGCAATCCTTCGTGCTGCCGCGCGGCCTCGATTCCCGTCCGGCGTGGAAAACCCGCGCCGGGCTTTTTCTCTACGATCATCTCGGGCCGCGCGGCGGGATGCCGGCGACCCGCGCCATCGAACTGGTCACCGACCGCGCCGGGCGCGGCCTCGATCCCGCGCTGCAACAGGCGTGGCGCTATTGGGACGGCGCGATCGACGACAGCCGCATGGTCATCGCGACGTTGCGGGACGCCGAACAGCGCGGCGCCGTGCTGTTCGGCCATGACGCGGTGATATCGGGACAGGCCGGCGAGGAAGGCTGGGGCCTGACCCTCTCGTCGGGCCGCGTGATTCATGCGCGCAAGGTCGTCAATGCCGCCGGTCCGTGGGCGGAGCATGTCGGCCGCGATGTGCTTGGTCTGGCGGATGCGCCGAGGCTGCGGCTGGTGCGCGGTTCGCATATCGTGGTGATGCGCCCGACCTCGGCGGAGGACGCCTATATCCTGCCTCAGCCGGACGGCCGCGTCGTGTTCCTGATCCCCTGGCTGAAGCGCCATCTGCTGATCGGCACCACCGAGATCGACGTGGCCTCGCCGGAGGATACCGCCCCCGATCCGGCGGAGGAGGACTATCTGCTCGCCGCCGCCAGCCGCGTGCTGGCGCGCCCGCTCGGCGCGGCCAATATCGTCCATCGGTTCGGCGGCATCCGGCCGTTGGTGCTGGAGGAAGGCGTCTCGGCGACCGAAACCAGCCGCGAATGGCGCCTCCACAGCCATGCCGACGAACGCGTGCTGAGTGTCATCGGCGGCAAGATCACCACCTACAGACGGCTGGCCGAGGCCGTGCTGGCGGAGGTCGCGCCCCGCACCAAGCCGTGGACGGCGGGCTCCTCCCTGCCCGGCGGCGGTTTTGCCGGCGGGCGGGCGCGATCCAACCATGTCGTCTTCGTCGAAAGCATGGACCGGGTGCCCGAACTCTGGCCGCTGCACGATCCCGCGCTCGTCCGCCGTTTCCTGCAACGATTCGGGACCGAGGCGGTGCCAATGCTGGGGCGCGGCCCCGGCCCGCGCGTCGGGCCCTTCTATGAGGCGGAACTGATCCACTTCGTCACCCACGAATATGCCCGCACGCCCGGCGACGTGTTGTGGCGGCGCACCCATGAGGGACTGACCGCGACGCCCGAGGAGGTCGCCGCCGTTGAACGCTGGTTCGGTTTTACGGGGTCTTAAGGAGCGATCCGTCACGCTTGCGACATGATTCGCGCTGCACTACAGGCCCCCGCCTCGCCGGTCCCGGCCATCGAACTCGTCGGAGAGGCGATTCTGCCGTCGGTCGCGCTGCTTCTCGACGCCCTGCTCGACAGCGCGGCCTCGGCAAGGCCGGGCGTCGATGCGCTGGTCTATGCGGACCGCCTGCGCGCGCTCGCCGACGAAACCGGCAGCCTGACGTCCGGCCTGGATCAGCGGACGATCGTCTGACCCCGCACGGTTTCGGCCTGTCGTATCTCGCGGCACCGAATCCGATTGCATTCTTTACAGCCGACCACAGCGACCTTATATCAACCGTCCGCTGCCCCATGGGACTTCCAACCGCAAGGCAGCTCTCGTTGAAATGTTCCGTTGGAGGTCCCTTGAGTTGCACAAGCACGATAGCGCGCTGGGGGTAGCTGCTACCCTTCGTCCGGTTCAGCCGGTCACCCTCGTTCGCCCACATGCCGCTCGACGCGCAGCCCGTTTCTTCGTGGAAAATTTCGCGGGGCGGGCAATGTATGCCGTCAAGGCCAATCCCAGTCCCGAGCTGCTTCAGGAACTGTGGGCCGCCGGCATCACCCATTACGACGTCGCGTCGATCGCCGAGGTGCGCCTGGTCCGTCAGGTGCTGCCCGATGCGGTGCTGTGCTTCATGCACCCCGTCAAGGCGAGTGAAGCGATTGCCGAAGCCTATGCCGTGCATGGCGTTCGGGTGTTCTCGCTCGACAGCCAGGAAGAGCTTGAGAAGATCATCCTGGCGACGCACAGCGCGCCGGACCTGACGCTGTGCGTCCGGCTGCGCGTCTCCTCGAACCATTCCAAGCTCAGCCTTGCCTCCAAGTTCGGCGTTGGTCTCAACGAGGCGCCGGAATTGCTGCTGGCCGCCCGTCAGGCGTCGGATGCGCTCGGCATCTGCTTCCATGTCGGCAGCCAGGCGATGACGCCATCGGCCTATCTCGAGGCGATGGAGCGGGTGCGCGAGGCGATCGTGGAGGCGAGCGTCACGGTCGACGTCATCGACGTCGGCGGCGGCTTCCCGGCGCTCTATCCGGGCATGGACCCGGCCCCGATGCGCGCTTATTTCGCCGCCATCCACCGCGCCTTCGAGGATTTGCCGATCAGCTATTCGGCCGAACTCTGGGCTGAGCCGGGCCGTGCGCTGTGCGCCGAATATGCGAGCGTGCTGGTCCGTGTGGAACGGCGCAAGGGCGACCTGCTCTACATCAACGACGGCGCCTATGGCTCGCTGTTCGACGCCGCGCATATCGGCTGGCGCTATCCGGTCCAGCTCGTCCGCGAGACGGACTCGCAGAGCCACGACATGCCGTTCAGCCTCTATGGCCCGACCTGCGACGACCTCGACCATATGGCCGGGCCGTTCATGCTGCCCGCCGACATCGCCGCCGGCGATTATATCGAGATCGGGATGCTCGGCGCCTATGGCTCGGCGATGCGGACCGGCTTCAACGGCTTCACCGCCGGGGAGACGATCGAGGTCGCCGACGAATCGATGGCCAGCCTTTATGCCGAGGCCGACGCGCCGGTGGTTTCCAACATCATCACCTTGTAACAGGATGGCCGCACAGCTTCGCGCACCGGATCGGCCGGCGCGCGGAGCCTGAGGCCGGTTAGCTGCATATATCCCGCCCCTCGCGCGAGGGTCGGGGCTGAGGGAGAATTGCGATGACGACCGACGTTCGTGTCAACAACCAGCGCAAGGCGGAGCTGCTGTCGAAGCAGGTGCGCCATATCGACATCACCAGCTTCGATGCGCGGCCGATCGTCGACCAGATGGAGGGCATGAGCTTCACCAGCCGCGACCTCGCGCGCGCCACCAGCATCTATAACCAGATGCTGGCCGACAAGGATTGCACGATCTTCCTGGTCATCGCCGGTTCGACCTCGGCCGGCGGCTGCATGGACCTTTATGCCGAGCTGGTGCGCTCCAACATGGTCGACGGCGTCGTCGCCACCGGCGCCACCATCGTCGACATGGATTTCTTCGAAGGGCTTGGCCACAAACATTATCAGGCGCTGGAAGTGCCGGACGACGACACGCTGCGCTCGCTCTACATCGACCGCATCTATGACACCTATATCGACGAGGAGCAGCTTCAGGACTGCGACCACACCATCCTCAAGATCGCGGAGTCGCTGGAACCGCGCGCCTATTCCAGCCGCGCCTTCATCCGCGAGATGGGCAAATATCTCGCCGAGCACGGCAAGAAGGAAAACAGCCTGGTCAAGCTGGCCTATGAGCATGACGTGCCGATCTTCTGCCCGGCCT
>CAZACH010000173.1:0-5250 GCA_964483275.1 uncultured Sphingomonadaceae bacterium
CCTCGGCGTCCACCGCCGCCGCGGCACCCGGTTGGGCGGCGTCGAGCGCGGCGACCAGCGCCTGCTCGGCCGGCTCGCGGGTATAGTCGCCGCGCGCGTCGAGGCCGCCCTTCTTTTCCTCGATGCGCAGGATATTGGCGGCGCGCTTGTAGCCGGCGAGCAGGTTGGCGCCATCCTCGGTGGCGACGAAGGATTGCAGCGCCTTGACCCGCGCCAGCAGGCGGACGAGGTCATCCTCGCCGCCCAGCGCGAACACCGCGTCGATCAGGTCGTGACGGACGCCGGCCTCGCGCTGCTGGACCTTGAGGCGGTCGGCGAAGAAGTCGAGCAGTTCGTCGACGTCGAGCGCGCCGTCCGCCGCGCGCTCCCCCGCCGCCTCGATCACCGCGCGCAGCGACAGCCGCGTGCCGTTCGCGAGGATGGTCTGGATGGTGTAGAGCGCCGCGCGGCGCAGCGCGAACGGGTCCTTCGATCCCGTCGGCTTGATCCCGCGCGAGAAGAAGGCGACCAGCGTGTCGATACGGTCGGCGAGCGCGACGCAGGCCGGGATGCAGCCCTCGGCCACCGGCTGATATTGCTGGCTGATGGCGGAGACGGTGCCCGGCTTCTCGCCCGCCGCCTCGGCATAATAGCCGCCCATCACGCCCTGCAATTCGGGGAACTCGCCGACCATACCGGTGGCAAGGTCCGCCTTGGCGAGCAAAGCGGCGCGTTCGGCGGTGGCGGGGTCGCGTTCCGGGAAATAGGCGCGGCAGATATGGGCCGACAGGGCGGCGATCCGGTCCGCCTTCTCGCGCAGGCTGCCCATGCCTTCATAGAACAGCATCGATTCGAGCTTGGGCAGATAGCTTTCCAGCGGCGCCTTGAGGTCCTGCTCCCAGAAGAATTTGGCGTCGGACAGGCGGGCCGACAGCACCCGCTCATTGCCCGCGACGATCGCCTGCCCGCCATCGCTCGCCGCGAGGTTGGCGACGCAGATGAAATTGGGGGCAAGCTTGCCGGTCGCCGCATCCGACTGGGCGAAATATTTCTGGTTCACCCGCATGGTGTGCTGGATCACCTCGCGCGGCACAGCAAGGAAAGCCGGGTCGAAACGGCCGAGCAACGGCACCGGCCATTCGGTGAGGCCGGCATTCTCCTCGACCAGCCCTTCGTCCGGCACCATCTCAAGCCCCGCGCCCGCCGCCAGCGTCGCGGCGCTGTCGCGGATGATCGCGGCGCGCTCCGCATGATCGACGATGACATGGCCGGCGCGCAGCTTGACCGCATAATCCTCGGCGCCGCCGATGGTGATCGGCCCGTGATGCAGGAAGCGATGGCCGGCGGTGACATAGCCTGCACTGACGCCCGCCGCCGCGCATTCGACCAGCTCGCCGTCAAGCAGGGCGACGATGCCCTGCAACGGCCGCACCCAGCGCGCCGTGCCGCTGCCCCAGCGCATCGATTTGGGCCACGGGAAGTCGCGGACGATGGCGGGCACCGCGTCGGCCAGCACCGCCGCCGTCGCCTGCCCCGGCTTGTCGATCACCGCATAGAGGAAGCGGCCCTTGGCGTCCTCCCGCTCCTCAAGCTGGTCGCGGCCAAGCCCGGTCGAGCGCAGGAAACCCTCGACCGCCTGCGCCGGCGCATCGGCGCGCGGGCCGCGCCGCTCCTCGCTGACACTCTCGGTCGCCAGCGGCAGGCCGTGCGCGATCAGCGCGAGTCGGCGCGGGGTCGAGAAAGTCTCGATCCGCTCCGCCTTCAGCCCCGCTTCGGCGAGTCGTTCGGTGAACAGGCGGGCGAGGTCGGCGCGGGCGCGCGCCTGCATCCGTGCCGGGATTTCCTCCGACAACAGTTCGATCAGGAAATCAGCCATTGGCCGCCTCCGCCCGCGTGGCGACCCACAATTCGCAGCAGCCCTTGGTCAGCTCCCGCACCCGGCCGATATAGGCCTGACGCTCGGCCACCGAGATGACGCCGCGCGCATTCAACAGGTTGAACAGGTGGCTGGCCTTGATCGCCTGGTCATAGGCCGGCAGCGGCAGGCGCGCGTCGAGCAGCGCCTTGCACCCCTCCTGCGCCTCGCGGAACTGGTCGAACAGCACGGCGGTGTTGGCGTGCTCGAAATTATAGGCGCTGAACTCCCGCTCATTCTGCAGGAAGACGTCGCCATAGCTGACGCCGTCATTATTGTAGCGCAGGTCATAGACGCGCTCGACCCCCTGCACATACATGGCAAGCCGTTCCAGCCCATAGGTGATCTCGCCGGAAACAGGCGCGCAGTCGATGCCGCCGACCTGCTGGAAATAGGTGAACTGCGTCACCTCCATGCCGTCGCACCAGACTTCCCAGCCGAGTCCCCATGCCCCAAGAGTCGGGCTTTCCCAATCATCCTCGACGAAGCGGATGTCATGTTTCGTCAGGTCGACGCCGATCGCCGCGAGGCTGCCGAGATATTGATCGACGATGTCGGCGGGCGACGGCTTCAGGATGACCTGGAACTGGTAATAATGCTGGAGCCGGTTGGGATTCTCGCCATAGCGGCCGTCGGTCGGCCGGCGCGACGGCTGGACATAGGCGGCTTTCCACGACTCCGGCCCCAGCGAGCGCAGCGTGGTCGCGGGGTGGAAGGTCCCCGCCCCCATCTCCAGATCATAGGGCTGGAGCACCACGCAGCCGCGATCGCTCCAATAATGCTGGAGCGTCAGGATCAGGTCCTGGAAACTCAGCGGCTGGCCGCCCACGCGATCGCCCCCATGTTGCACATGCTAATGTTTCGGGCTTTGCCGCCTGCCCGGGCGCTGGTCAAGCCGCGTGCCGGTGCATTGCGCCGCGAAAGCGATTAAGAGGGGCGGCATGAAGCTGCTCTCCCACCTCTGCATCGCGCTGCTGACGCTGTTCTCGGCCCCGGCGCTCGCCAAATCGCCCGCCCCGGTCACCACCAAGCCCGCCTTGTGGCGGATCGCCGATGCCGACACCACCATCTGGCTGTTCGGCACGATCCACGCCCTGCCCCCGGCGCTCAACTGGAAGCAGGGCAAGGTGGCCGAAGCCTTCGCCGGCGCCGACCGGCTGATCGTCGAGGTCGTCCAGCCCGCCAACACGGCCGAGTTCAGCCGCATCGTCAACCGCATGGCGATGAGTCCCGGCCTGCCGCCGCTGGCCGAGCGCCTGCCCGAGTCCAGGCGCCCCGCTCTCAAGAGCCTGATGGCCCGCTCCGCCTCGCCCGCCGCCGCGTTCGACGGCATGGAGACCTGGTTCGCCGCGATGATGCTGATGACGCCGGTCATCAAGGACGCCGGCGTCGATCCGCAAAGCGGCGCCGACAACCAGCTCGTCGCCGAAGCCCGCCGGCGCGGCATCCCGGTCGAGGGGCTGGAGACGGTGGAGCAGCAGCTCGGCTTCTTCGATACGCTGCCCGAGGCGCAGCAGCGCGCCTTCCTCGCCAGCGTCGTCGCCGACAGCGCCAACGCCAAGACGGAGTTCCAGAAGCTGCTCTCCGCATGGTCGCGCGGCGACGTCGCGCGACTCGCGACGCTTGCCGATCGCGACCTCAAGGCGACGCCGGAATTGCACGCCCGGCTGCTGATCGCCCGCAACCGCGCCTGGGCGGCCGCCCTCAAGCGCAGGCTCGACAGCCCCGGCACCGTCTTCGTCGCGGTCGGCGCCGCCCATCTCGCCGGGGCCGGCTCCGTCCAGTCCGAGCTGGCGCGGGCGGGGATTCGCGTCAGCCGCGTCCAGTAGGGGCCTGCGCGGCCGGGGGGAGCCTCGCGGGGGCGCGGCCCGACCTTGCTATTTCGCCGTCTTCGCCCTATAGGCGCGCGCTTCCCGCATGGTCATCCCTGGAGGCATGCGGGATGGACAATCTGTTCTTTTGGAGAATGACATGAGCGATCAGCTGACCCTGTCGGCCGAGGCGCGCGAGCGGGCGGGCAAGGGAGCCTCCCGTGCACTGCGTCGCGAAGGCCGCATTCCCGCCGTCATCTATGGCGGCAATCAGGCGCCCCAGACCATCCATCTGGAGGAAAAAGCCCTGATGAAGCTTCTCAATACCGGCTTCTTCATGAACTCGGTCATCATGATCGAGACCGGCAAGGGCAAGCCGACGCGCACCCTGCCGAAGGATGTCGCCTTCCACCCGGTCACCGATCGCCCGCTGCATGTCGATTTCCTGCGCATTTCCGAACATGCCAAGGTCCAGGTCAACGTCCCGGTGCGCTTCGTCGATGAAGAGCTGGCGCCCGGCATCAAGCGCGGCGGCGTGCTCAACATCGTCCGCCACGAGCTCGACCTGATCTGCGACGCCGCCAGCATCCCGGACGAAGTGGTCATCTCGCTGGCCGGCTTCGAAGTCGGCGATGCCCTGCACATCTCCGCGGTGACGCTGCCGCAGGGCGCGGAAAGCAGCATCACGGACCGCGATTTCACCATCGCCACCGTCGTTGCCCCGTCGGCGCTCAAGTCGAGCGAGGGCGACAACGAGACCCCGGCCGACGAAGAGCCGGCGGCGGAAGCCTGATCCGATTGCCCGGCGGCCTCGCGTCGCCGGGCGCTCATTGCGATGCAGCTCTGGGTCGGCCTCGGCAATCCGGGCGCGAACTACGCGCTCAACCGGCATAATGTCGGCTTCATGGCGGTGGACGCCATTGCCGAATTCCATGATTTCAGCCCGTGGAAGCGCCGTTTTCAGGGCTTCACCAGCGAAGGCACGATCGCCGGCTTCCGCATCGTCCTGCTGAAACCCGCCACCTTCATGAACGAGAGCGGCCGCGCCGTCGGCGAGGCGGCGCGCTTCTTCAAGCTCGCCCCGCCCGAAGTCACCCTGTTCCACGACGAGCTCGACCTCGCCCCGTTCAAGGTCAAGGTGAAGACCGGCGGCGGCACCGCCGGGCATAACGGCCTCAGGTCCACCGAAGCCCATCTCGCCAATGATTTCCGCCGGGTGCGACTCGGCATCGGCCACCCCGGCCAGCGCGACCGCGTCACCGGCCACGTCCTCGGCAACTATGCCAAGTCTGAGATCGACCCGCTCGCCGACATGCTCGGCGCCATCGCCGCCGAGTCGCGATGGCTCGCCAAGGGCGACGACGCCCGCTTCATGAACGAGGTGGCCTTGCGGCTTCAGCCGGACTAATTCCCCCGGCATCGCGAACAAAATTCATGCCCGGCGCCGTGCCGGGCCAAGGGAGTCAATCAATGGGTTTCCGCTGTGGCATTGTCGGTCTGCCAAACGTCGGCAAATCGACGCTTTTCAACGCGCTTACCGAAACC
>CAZACH010000174.1:0-5222 GCA_964483275.1 uncultured Sphingomonadaceae bacterium
GGACGGCTGACCGTCCGCATCTATGCGATGGCGGCGGGGCCGGAGGCGCTCGCCAGCATCGCGCCGGTCAAGCCGACGCCATGGCTCTATGATGATCGGCTGGTCATGCGTGCGGTGAGCTTCGTCAGCGATGGCGCGCTGGGCGCACGCGGCGCCTGGCTGCTCCAGCCCTATAGCGATGCGCCCGCGACCCGCGGCGTCGGCCTGATCGGCGATACTCCGCTGCGCAATCGTCTGTCGCGCGCGCTGATGGATGGTTTCCAGCCGGCGGTCGTGGCGGTGGGGGATGCCGCCAACCGGCAGATTCTCGACGCCTATCAGGAATTGTCGGCGACCTATGGCACGGAACGGCGCTGGCGGATCGAGGATGCCGCCATCGTCGAGCCGACCGACCTGCCGCGCCTTGCCGACTATGGCATCCAGCTGTCGATGCAGCCCACCCACGCCACCTCGGCGGCGCCGGTCGCGCTCCAGCGGCTGGGCGAGGCGCGGCTTTCCGGCGCCTATGCGTGGGCCGGCCTGCTCCGCTCCGGCGCACGCATCGCCTTCGGATCGGACGCGCCGCTAGAGTCGCCCGATCCCTTCATCGGCATCCATGCCGCCGTCACGCGCCAGATCCCGGACGGCCAACCCGCCGGAGGCTGGCGACCGCAGGAGGCGGTGACGTTCCAGCAGGCGCTTGCCGCCTATACCATCGGCGCGGCGCGGGCCGCCTTTGCCGAGGACAAGGTGGGCACGCTGGAAAAGGGCAAGTGGGCGGACTTCCTGCTGCTCGACCGCGATCCGTTCGCCGTGCCGTCCGAAGAGCTATGGCGCGTCAAGGTGCTGACCACCTTCGTCGGCGGGCAGGTCGTGTTCAGCGAGGGCAAGGCGAGCGCCCGTTAGAGTTTGTCCGCTTCAAGCGGGAGCGGGCTGGCGCCGTCCAAGCCGGACAAACGCCAGCCCGGCTGTCGTCAGTCGGCATATTTGACCGCGCAGCCATAGGGGCGGCTGGTCGTGACGGCGACCGGCTTGCGCGCCTTCATGTCCGACAGGGCGGCGAGCACATGATTGCGCGCCTCGGCGATGTCCGCGACGTCGGCGGTCGGCTTGTCGTCGATCGCGCCGGCATAGCGCAGCACGCCCTTGCCATCGATGACGAACATCTGCGGCGTCGTCCTGGCGTCATAGGCCCGGCCGATCGTGCCGGCGGGATCGAGCAGATAGGCGGTCGGCCGGGCCTTGTCCCTGGCGATCCGGGCATTGGCGGCCTTGCCGTCCATATGGCCCTGCTTGCCGGGGGCGCCGGAATTGACGGTCAGCCAGACGGCCTTGTCGGCGATGGCGGCGGCCTGGGTCTTCTGCATATTGCCCTGATAATGTTTCTGCACGAACGGGCAGCCGGGATTGTGCCATTCGAGGATCACCGTGCGCCCGGCGAAGTCGGACAGGCTGTGGCGCTCGCCGTTGCTGTCGACGGCGGTGAAGGCGGGCGCGGGCTGGCCGACGCGCGCGGCGCGGCGAGCGCCGGCGTGACGAGGAGGGCTGCGACGGCGACGGCGATTGCGACTTGCTTCATGTCGATCTCCTGCTGGTCCCCGCCAACCTTATCCTGTCAGCCGGCGAGCGCGGTCAATGTCTGGGGCGTCAATATCTGGGGCAGCACCTGCGCCTCCTCGCCCGGCGGATAATAGAGATAGAGCGGCACGCCCGACCGGCCATGGCTGGCGAGGAAGCGGCCGATCTCGCCATCGCCGTTGGTCCAGTCCCCCACCATCGTTGCGATGCCGGCGCGCTCGAACGCGGCGCGCACCTCGCTGCGCTCGATCGCGGCCTTTTCGTTGACCTTGCAGGTCACGCACCAATCGGCGGTGAAATAGAGGAAAACGGGCTTGCCGTCCGCGCGCATCGCGGCCAGCGCCTGTTCGGAGAAGGCCGAGGCGGTCGTGCCGGCCGGCTCCGCCGTCGCCTGCGGCGTCACCAGCGCCAGCGCGGCCGCCGCCGCGATGCCGGCCGGGGCCAGTGGCAGCCAGGGATAACGCCCGTCCTTGGCCTGCCGCCGCCCGATCCACCACAATGCGAGCGCCGTCACCAGCGCGGCGGCGAGGCCGAGCGTCATGCCGTCGACACCCGCCTGACGGCCGAGCACCCATGTCAGGGCCAGCGCCGTGAGCAGCATCGGGACGGCCATGATGTTGCGGAACCGCTCCATCCACGGGCCCGGGCGGGGCAGGCGCGACCGCAGCACCGGCACGAAGCCCAGCAACAGGAAGGGCAGGGCGAGGCCAAGGCCCAGCCCGCCGAAGATGGCGAGCGCCGCGGCCGGCGGCAGGACCAGCGCCGCGCCCAGCGCCGCGCCCATGAACGGGCCGGTGCAGGGGGTCGCGACGAAGGCGGCGAGCGCGCCGGTCCAGAAGGCGCCGGCGGTGCCGCCCTTGCCGGCCAGCCGCTCGCCCGCCGAAAAGGTCGCGAGATGGAACAGGCCGGCGAGGTTGAGCCCGACCGCCGTCACCAGCAGCAGCAGGAACAGGATGACGCGCGGGTCCTGAAGCTGGAACGCCCAGCCGGCAGCCGCTCCGCCGGCGCGCAGGCCAAGCAGGACGGCCCCCAGCGCCAGGCAGACGAGAATGACGCCGGCGGTATAGGCCAGCGCCTCCCGCCGCGCCGTCGCCTCGGATTCGCCGGCGCGGGCGAGGCTCAGCGCCTTGAGGCTGAGGATCGGGAACACGCAGGGCATGATGTTAAGCAGCAAGCCGCCGATGACGGCGCCGGCGAAGGCGGTGAGGATGGTGAGCGCCATGGTCGTCCCGGCCGCGGCTTCGCCACCGGAGCGCGCCCCGATGGCGGTGCCGCCGGAGGGAACGCTTCCCGGCCGGGCACTGAGCGCGAGGCCGATATGCTCGGACCCGTTGTCGATCCGCAGCACGCCCGAAACCGTGGAAGGCACGTCCCCGGCAAGGCTGGTTTCGACGATCAGCCTGTCGCCGGAGCGCGACAGCGCCTGCGGGGCTGCATAGTCGATGACGCCATCATCCGTCGGGAAGAAATAGGCGTCGGTCAGCGCCATGCCGGCCGGAACCGGGATCGCGACACGAATGCTGTCACCGGCGGCGCTGAAGCTGGCCTCGCCGTCGAGCGGCCGGGGCAGCGCGGCGCGGAACGTATCGAAGCGGGCGCTGCTGGCCGGCGAAACCTCGCCATCGCCGGCAACGAGGTCCAGGGCCATCGTCGCGCTGGCGGGGACGCAAATCTCGTCGGTGCACTCCAGCCAGTCGAGCTTCGCCTGGATCGGCAGGGGCGTTCCGGGCCGGATGTCGGGCGACAGCGCAAGCCCCGCCAGCAAGGCGAAAGGCCGTCCATAGACATAGTTCATCAGTCCGCCGACGATGAGCCGTTCGGGGACCGGGTAGGCCAGCGGCGTCGCCGTGATGCCGGGCGGCAAGGTCCAGCTGACGCGCGTCTCCATTCCGGTGTCGCCGGGATTCTGCCAATAGCCATGCCAACCCCGCGCGGGCGTCATCGCGAATGCAATGGGCGTGGTCTTGCCCGGCGCGGGACGCGCCGATTCGGAGACCAGCGATGCGGCGATATGGGGCGCGGCCGAGGCCAGCGATGGCGCCAGCAGCGCGAGGATCAGGAAAAGCAGACGGGGCATGGCCGCCCCTATAGCATCATAAGGACGCGGATGGGCAGCTGTGGCCAGCCTGAATATGCGCCACGGTCGATACCGGGCGGCGGAAATCAGGCTCCGCGAACGTCCAAAAAAGAAATGGCCGGGGCAGCCTGCGCTACCCCGGCCAATTTTCTTACCGTTCCCGCGTTCAGGCGGTAACGGCGGTCTGGGTACGCCGACGGCGCATCGCGCCACCGACCATGCCAAAGCCCACGATCATCATCGCCCAGGTCGCCGGCTCGGGGATCGCGCTGCCGGTCAGCGTGATCGAGTCGAGATAGCCACCGAAGGTGTCGTCCGTACCGGCGGCAGCGAACACCAGGTGAGTCTGCTGCGCGACCGAGAAATTATAGGTCTGCTTGAACCAATGGGTGTCCGCGAGGCCGTCGGCGGTGATCGAAAGGACGTCACCGACCAGAGCCGAGCCAACCGCGTCGGTCGTCAGGAACAGGTCGATGATGTTGCTGCCTGCCGCAACATTCGGACGCGCGGAATAGTAGAATTCCAGCGAGTAAACGCCCGGATCGATGGTATAGTACATGGCGCTGTTGCTGCCCGGACCCGGGTGGCTGTCGAGCTCCACGAGGTTGGGGCTGCTGTACGGCTGGCCGGCAATGCCGTTCCGCTGGATTTCGATGCCGGGGCCCGACCAGGTCGACCAGCCCTCGATCGAGTCCACGACCCGCCAATCGTCGGGAGAAATGTCGACGCTGTCGAAGGAGGTAAAGAAGTTGGTGGCGGCGAGCGCCGGAGTTGCGGCAAGGGTAGCGCCGGCAACAGCGGCCAGGAATGCCATTTTCTTAAGCATGATAATCTCCCTTAGCTTGGATTGCCGACAAACTCAGCAAACCTCATGCCAGATTGAAAATATCCGTTTAATTCAGGGGTATGGCGAACGGAGAAAAGATCGTCGGGACAAGGATTGTAAAATTCTCCGACAGCAGGGGCGGGCAGCGCGGCGGGCGCAATCAAGAAGCCTCGCGATGCTGGAAGCGGGAATCGACCAGATCGCGCGGCGGCGCGCTTGCGCGGGGCGAGCATGTCGGGTCCCGGCGTGGAGAAAGCGCGGGGGATTATGTGTCAAATCTTCGCTTCGGGATGGCTGCGCCACCGCCAACGCAAAAGGGGCGACCCGGCGGGCCGCCCCTTCATGCGAACTGCGTTGAGAGCAGGTCTTAGCGCTTCGCTAAGATGGGCATTCAATTACTGGTGCATTTTCATAATGTTATGCCGTCTTCAAATTTTGCGTGTAAGAAACGTGTAATGCCTATTACTTAGCGCTAAGAACGCCAATCAGCCCCTGCGTTTCCAAAGCCTCTTCAACCAGCGGCACGCATTCTTCTACCAAGCACTCATCAAGCAGCCTCCAAGCCTCTCTATCCGCTTTTGGCATCAGCTTGAGGAACTTCATTAGCCAGTCCGTAGCACTCGTCCGCTTCGCCAAGCTGTCCAAGATAGCTTGCCGCAATATCTCAACGCCTGCGCTCACCAACTCTTCACGCAGCAACGCCAACACCTTGTCCGTCGTCAGAACATTTGGCACAGGCCGTGGCGTAAATTAGCGGAGTGC
>CAZACH010000175.1:0-5210 GCA_964483275.1 uncultured Sphingomonadaceae bacterium
CGCGCGGCGTGCCGCAGATCGAGGTGACGTTCGACATCGACGCCAACGGCATTGTCAACGTCACCGCCAAGGACAAGGGCACCGGCAAGGAACAGCAGGTCCGCATCCAGGCCTCGGGCGGCCTCAGCGATTCCGACATCGACCAGATGGTGAAGGACGCCGAGCGCTTTGCCGAGGAGGACAAGAAGCGCCGCGAAGGTGCGGAGGCCAGGAACAATGCCGACGGCCTGATCCACACCACCGAGCGCCAGCTTTCCGAGCATGGCGACAAGATCGACAGCGGCCTCAAGTCCGAGATCGAGGCCGCGATCGCGGAGGCCAAGGCCGCCGTCGAGGGCGGCGACGTCGATGCGATCAAGGACAAGTCGACCAAGCTCGCCGAGGTCGCGATGAAGCTCGGCCAGGCGATCTACGAGAAGGAGCAGGCGGCCGCCGCTTCGCCCGGCGGCGACGCCGATGCGTCCGCCGCGCCGCAGGACGACAATGTCGTCGACGCGGAATTCTCGGAAGTCGACGACGACAACAACAAGGCCTGATCGGCCATGCGCCGCCATTATCCCCGATGCGACCTGCCCTCGCGGGATGATGGCGGCGCCTCTCCTTTCCTGATCTTCCTCACTGCCTTCGCCTGCGGGGACCAAGCCGGGGGGCCTGATGCTCGACGATGATTTCTATACGCTGCTCGAAGTCGAACGGACGGCGGACCAGGGCATAATCAAGTCCTCCTATCGCCGCCTCGCCATGCGCTATCACCCGGACAAGAACCCCGGTTGCAAGGACAGCGAAGCCCGGTTCAAGGCGATCAGCGAAGCCTATGACTGCCTGAAGGACCCCCAGCGCCGCGCCGCCTATGACCGCTTCGGCAAGGCGGCGTTCCAGAATGGCGGTGGCGGCAATGGCGGCGGCGGCGCCGGCTTCTCCGATATTTTCGAGGATATTTTCGGCGAGTTCATGGGCGGCGGTCGCGGGCGCGGCGGCGGTGGCCCGCAGGCGATGCGCGGCGCCGACCTGCGCTATGACCTCGAACTGACGCTGGAAGACGCCTTTTTCGGCAAGGACACGACGCTGACGATCGACGTCGCCATGCCGTGCGAACCCTGCGGCGCGAGCGGCGCCACCCCCGGCTCCGGCGTTCAGACCTGCGGCACCTGCGGCGGCTATGGCAAGGTCCGCGCCCAGCAGGGCTTCTTCATGATCGAGCGCACCTGCCCGACATGCCAGGGGCGCGGCCAGGTGGTTGCCGAGCCATGCCGCGCCTGCGGCGGCGAAGGCCGCGTCGACCAGGAAAAGACGCTGGAGGTCCGCGTTCCGGCCGGCGTCGACGACGGCACCCGCATCCGCCTGTCGGGCGAGGGCGAGGCCGGCCAGCGCGGCGGGCCGAAGGGCGACCTCTACATCTTCATCCACCTGAAGCAGCACCCGCTGTTCCAGCGCGAGGGCACGACGCTGTTCGCCCGCTGCCCGGTGTCGATCACCACGGCGACGCTCGGCGGCAAGCTGGAGGTTCCCGGCATCGACGGCGACCCGGTCGAGGTGCGCATTCCCGCCGGCACCCAGTCGGGCAACCAGTTCCGCATGCGCGGCCATGGCATGCCGGTGCTCAACGGCCGCGGCACCGGCGACCTCGTCGTCCAGATCGACGTGGAGACGCCGGTCAAGCTGTCCCGCCGCCAGCGCGAGCTGCTGGAGGAGTTCCGCGAGATCGAGACCGGCGAGGAATGCCCGCAGAGCTGGAGCTTCTTCTCCCGCCTCAAGGACAAGCTGAGCGGTTGAGCCGGCCCGGCGCGTTTCCCCACTGGAAAGCGGCCTTGCCACCGCTATAAGCGCGGGTGATGGCGCACCCGACCGAAACCGAAATCGCCGACGAGGCCGAAGCCGGCCCGTTCGAGCACAATCTGTCGGGCGAATTCGTCAATGAGGTGATCGAGGGGCTGGAACGGGCCGACATCGACGCCGTCGAGGCGCTGGTCGAGCCGCTCCACAACGCCGACATCGCCGACCTGTTCGAGCAGCTCGAAACCGGCCGCCGCCACCAGCTCGCCGCCATGCTCGGCGAACGCATCGACGGCGAGGTGCTCGCCGAGATGAACGACTGGGTCCGCGAGGACCTGATCGACCTGCTCGAACCGCATCAGGTCGCCGACCTTGCCGTCCACCTCGACACCGACGACGCCGTCGCGATCATCGAGGACATGGACGACGCCGACCAGCGCGCCGTCCTGCGCGCCCTGCCCGCCGACGACCGCGCCGCCATCGAGGAGGCGCTGTCCTACCCGGAGGAATCCGCCGGCCGCCTGATGCAGCGCGAGCTGATCGCGGTGCCGGAGCATTGGACGGTCGGCCAGGTGCTGGACTATCTGCGGCAGGACCGGACGCTGACCACCGACTTCTGGGAGGTGTTCGTCGTCGATCCGGGCCACACCCCGATCGGCACCTGCAAGCTCAGCTGGATCATGCGCACGCCGCGCGACATCGCCATCACCGATGTCATGCAGCGCGAGCAGACCCTGATCCCGGTCGATCTCGACCAGGAGGAGGTCGCCCGCCGCTTCCAGAAATACGGCCTGATCTCCGCCGCCGTCATCGACCCTTCGGGCCGGCTGGTCGGCATGATCACCGTCGACGACATCGTCCACATCATTCAGGAAGAAGCCGGCGAGGACATCACCCGCCTGTCGGGCGCCGGCGACGGCGACATCAACCAGCCCGTGCTGCTGAGCTTCCGCACGCGCATCGTCTGGCTGATCGTCAATCTCGGCACCGCCGTGCTGGCGTCGACCGTCATCAGCATGTTCGAGGAGCAGATCGCCAAGCTGGTCGTGCTCGCCATCCTGATGCCGATCGTCGCCTCGCTCGGCGGCAATGCGGCGACCCAGACCATGGCCGTCGCGGTGCGCGCCATCGCCACCAACCAGCTCACCGAATCCAACACGCTGCGCACCATCTGGCGGGAAGCGCGCATCGCGCTGCTCAACGGCCTGACGCTGGCCGTGGTGATCGGCACCGCCGTGTCGCTGATCTGGAACGGGTGGCTCGGCATGGTGATCGCCACGGCGATGATCATCAACAATCTGGTCGCCGGCCTCAGCGGCATATTGGTGCCCATCACCCTGCGCCGCGCCGGCGTCGACCCGGCGGTGTCCTCGGCGGTTTTCGTGACGATGGCGACGGACATTATGGGCTTCCTGTCCTTCCTCGGCCTCGCGACGCTGATCGGGCTGACGGCATGAGCGCCGGGCACGTCCTGCTCGTCGAGGACGAACGGCTGGTCGCCCGGCTGTACGCGCGCGCCGTCGAGGCGGCGGGCTTCGCGGCGGAGGTGGCGGGCGACGCCGAGGAGGCGCTGGACAGCATCGCCGCGCGGCGGCCGGCGCTGATCGTCAGCGACCTCAACATGCCCGGCATGGACGGACTGGCCTTCGCGCGCCGCCTGATCGCTGACGGCGGCAAGCGCACGCCGATGATCCTGATGAGCGGGGAGGACGGCCAGACGCTGCTGCGCCAGGCGCTGGCCGCCGGCTTCGACGACTTCCTGGTCAAGGGCGCGACCTTCGACCAGTTGGGCAGCCGGCTGCGGATGTGGCTCGACCCCGCCGCGCCGCCGGGCCTGCCCGCCCATGTCCGCCACGCCGCGCAAGGGGCGCTGGAGCGCGCCGAGCCGACGGCCAGCCCCATCCAGCGGCTCAACGCCCCGATCGATCGCCTGATCGGCCGCGCCGCCTGCCTGACCGCCGCGCTGCTCAAGGCCGCGCCCGCCGGGTTCGGCCGGACGGAGGTGCATCAGCTCAGGCTGGCCGGCGTGATCGACGGCATCGTCGCGGCGCTGGTCCGCTCCAACCCGCTCGGGCAATTGCGCCGGGTGGAAGCGATGCTGGCCGTCACCCGGCGGCTCGGCGACGAGTGGATGGCGCTGCTCGCCCCGCTGCTCGCCGACCTCGACCGGCTGGGCGGCGACATGACCTTCCGCCACGCCGCGACCGGCCTGTCCCTGACCGGGCAGGATTAGGGCACCTTGTCAATCGGCACCACCCTTCCCGACCTGGTTGGCGATAACGATGGGGTGATAACCTGGGGGAGTAATCCGGCAGGGATAAGCGCCTCATTTGCGCCTGCTGGGGATGCCCCACCCCCCGGTGAGGACCCCGCCGAATACACCATGCTGGGGTATTTAGCTTCCTTCAACGGAACGCTCTTCACGGAGGACATTATGGACTACGTGACTGTTACGGGGCCGGGAGGCGATGGAGGGTTTTACAAGGAGGACATGGACCCTTCGATCTTTGGGGCCAATTACCTGAATGTGCTGCTGGATGCCGGGAACTTCCCGCGCAGTTTGTTCTGGTTCCCTCTGGCGTTCTTTCTGTCAATCGCAGTGGGGTTCTTTGTTTACAAGTTCTCCAAGTCTTTACTTACGCAAAGTGTGGCTTCTTTGCTTGTGCTGTCAATCTTCATTGGAGCGGGTGTGGTCCCGGCCTGGTGTGCCGCTATTTTCTGCATTGAGGCACTGGCGATACTGGTAGCGAATAAGCAGTTGGGGTTTTAGCAGGAGGCTGAGTAATGCCAATCTATCTGATAGTTTTAGGCGCTTTAACAGTACTCTGGATACTCTACCTGATCGTTTGTCTGGTAGGGTTCAAGCTTTATATGAGAAGTGTTGACAGGCTGTTAGCTTACGGATTCAGCAAAGACGAGAAGTTCTTAGAGAGGTGATACTATGGCTTTAAGTAGAAGAACGGGGGCAAGGATTGACGCTAGTATATTTAATCTTCTCGCGGGACGCTCGGCAACCGAGAGAGGACTTCGGAAACTGGGCAAAACAGTCAAAAAGAAAACTGAATCCCGCAAGGTTGACCGGGAGCGCGGATTTTCGGTAAAGCGACAGCGTTACGGGAAAGGCACACTCACGACCCAGACTATACTGGAAGGTGATGAAAAAGGCAAGAAGCTAATCACCTACCGGGAGAAAGGGTTAGGCGGTTACACTTACGAGGAAGTTCCACCTGAGATAACAGAGCATAAATTCGGTATCAAGACTCAAATAGGCAGACCCAAGAGGGAGAAGTTCCGCAAGTTCGGCCCGAAAGAAAGTGCTATTCCGGTTAAAGTTGAATCAAACAGACTGGAAACTCAGCCGATTTACCTGGGCGGGCAGAAGATTGAGGGAACGCTTGAGGATATTTACAAACAGAATCCTGAGATGGCGAAGCTCA
>CAZACH010000176.1:0-5175 GCA_964483275.1 uncultured Sphingomonadaceae bacterium
ACGCCTATGGCAAGACCGCGACCTTCATGCCCAAGCCGATCAAGGACGATAATGGTTCGGGCATGCACACCCACATCTCGATCTGGGACGGCGGCAAGCCGCTGTTCGCCGGCAACGGCTATGCCGGCCTGTCCGAGCTGGCGCTCTATTTCATCGGCGGCATCATCAAGCACGCCAAGGCCGTCAACGCCTTCACCAACCCGTCGACCAACAGCTACAAGCGGCTGGTGCCGGGCTATGAGGCGCCGGTGCTGCTCGCCTATTCGGCGCGCAACCGCTCGGCGTCGTGCCGCATCCCCTATGGCGCCGGCGCCAAGGCCAAGCGCGTCGAAATCCGCTTCCCGGATGCGACCGCCAACCCCTATCTCGCCTATACGGCGCTGCTGATGGCGGGCCTCGACGGCATCCAGAACAAGATCCATCCGGGCGAAGCCATGGACAAGAACCTCTATGACCTGCCGCCGGCCGAACTCGCCGAAGTGCCGACCGTGTGCGCCTCGCTGCGCGAAGCCCTGGAGGAGCTGGACAAGGACCGCGCCTTCCTGACCAAGGGCGACGTGTTCACCGACGACCAGATCGACAGCTTCATCGAAATCAAGATGGCCGAAGTCGCGCGCTGGGAAATGACCCCCAGCCCGGTCGAGTATGAGATGTATTACAGCCTCTGACCCTTTTCGGATCAGGCAAGGAAAAGGCCCCGCCGGCGATCCGGCGGGGCCTTTTTCATGCCCGGTCCGCAGGACATCGCGCCGACGAAAAAAGAGGCTCCGGCATAACCGAAGCCCCTTCATCAGAACCGCGCCGGGACAGCGTTCAGAAAGACGCGCCGATCGAGAAGACCACCGCGCCGTCGACGCCCCGGTAATTGCCAAGGTCGGTGTCGACATAGCTGACGCCGAAGGTGAGCTGCTTCCAGCTCATCTCCGCGCCGATCGAATAGTCCCAATAATGGCTGTTGCCGGCAAGCGAGCCGTCCGAATAGCCGACATGCGCCTTCGCCGTCAGCGGCGTGCCGGGAATGGCGGTGGAGACATCGGTATGGATATAGAGATTATCTTTGCCGCCGACGGCATTCTGGCCCTTCCAGACATAGGCCGCGCCGAGCGTGGCGCTGACCGGGCCGATGTCGCCGGAGATCGACGCATAAGGCTCGAAATAGTCGGTCGCCCCGTCCATGCCGGGATAGATGTAATAAAGCAGGCCGACATCGAAGCTCAGCACGTCGGTCAACTTGCCGCCATAGCCGGCGAAGACATCGATTTCGGCATTGGACCCCGCGCCGTCGCCGAAATCGACATTGGATCCCCAGGTGCCGACATAGAACCCCGAGTCGTGCGACACGGTGAAGCCGCCCTGGATCGCGAAATCCTCGTCCGTCTGGGAAATGCCGCGGAAGCGATAGTCCGACACCACGGTCGCGTCGCCGGTGATCGTGATGCCGCTGGTGTCCTCCGTTTCCTGCGCCATCGCAGGTGCCGCCGCGAGCGCGCACGCGGCCAGGACGCCCGAAAGCGTCAGAGTCCAGATTTTCATTAGACAGAGTCCCTTTGTTTGCGAAAGCCAGATGTTCGGTCCTGCGGACCCGCGGCGGCGCTCTTTTGGCGAGGCCTCTTTTCGCAAGCAGTTGAAGTCTGCATCAGATTGTTGCGCTGCACAAGAATTTTATCCGAAAAAATCACGGCGTGACCCGGCCTGTGTTGCCCTGCCGCAACGGCGGCCGGACGCGGGCGTTTACCGGATATTATCCTTCCTCTGGGAACGTCCGCCCATGAATGCGCTCAGCCATCATGATCTGCGGCCGGCGGCCGGCGATCCCGGCCTGCTCGATCCCGCGAGCGGCCTCGCCGGCGACTATCTGAACCAGTTTCACGAAGTGCTGATGCTGCTGGAGAGCGCGATCGACGATCCCGACTTCCTCAGCGATCTCGGCCAATGGTATCCGCGCTCCTATGTCGGCCATTTCGGCGCCAGCCGGCTGGATGATCGCGCCCGGGTGATCGACGCCTATATGCAGTGCGCCCCGGTGACGCGCCGCGCCTTCGATACGCTGTGCGCCGAGACCAGCGCGATGGTGTCGACCGGCCTCGACGCGCTGATGCGGGCCTGGCCCGCCGGCGGCGGGGCCGTCGCCCCGGCGGCCCGCGTTCTGGCCGAGGAATTGCGGCAGGCGATCACGCGGCTGCGCAAGATCATCCATCCCGAACAGGTGGAGCCGTTCGCCACGGGTCCGCGGGCGCGCGATGCATCGCCGCTGAACCGCTTTCCACGGACGCGCCGTCCGCTGGAGCGTTGAGTGATTGAGGCAGGCCGGGCAGGCTGCTAGGGCGATGCCATCATGGCAACCGCCCCCGAACAAAAGCGCCGCCTGTCCAGCCTCGGCCTGATCTGGCGCTTCGCCGCCCGCTATCCCGGACGCATCGCCGCGGCGGCGGTGGCGCTGCTGGTCGCCGCAGGGGCGACGCTTGCGATCCCCAGCGGTTTCCAGCGCGTCATCGACAAGGGCTTCGTCGCCGGCCATGGCGACATCGCGCCTTATTTCCACTATCTGCTGATGATCGTCATCGTCCTGGCGATCGCCACGGCGGCGCGCTATTATTTCGTGTCCTGGCTCGGCGAGCGCGTCGTCGCCGACCTGCGCGGCAGCGTCCAGAGCCATCTGCTCACCCTGTCGCCGGCCTTCTTCGAGGAAAACCGGCCGTCGGAAATCGCCTCGCGCCTCACCGCCGACACAACGATCATCGAACAGGTCGTCGGCACCACGGTGTCCGTCGCGCTGCGCAACATCGTCATGGCGATCGGCGGCATCATCTATCTGTTCACCTTGTCCCCCAAGCTTACCGGCATGCTGATGCTCGGCATTCCGCTGGTGATCGCGCCGATCACCCTGCTCGGCCGCCGCGTCCGCACTTTCTCGCGCGCCAGCCAGGACCGCATCGCCGATGTCGGCGCGATGGTCGCCGAAACGCTCGGCGCGATGAAGATCGTCCAGGCCTTTGGCCAGCAGGCCCGCGAGGCCCTGCGCTTCGGCGGCGCGGTCGAGGCGGCGTTCGGCACGGCGCGACGGCGCATTCGCGTGCGCGCGGTGATGACCCTGATCGTCATCGCCCTGATCTTCGGCTCGATCACAATGGTGATGTGGGAAGGCGCCTCCGACGTCACCGCCGGCCGGATCAGCGGTGGCACCATCGCCGCCTTCGTCCTGACCGGCGGCCTCGTCGCCGGCGCGTTCGGCGCGCTGACCGAGGTTTATGGCGACCTCCTGCGCGGCTCGGGCGCCGCCGGCCGCATCGCCGAACTGCTTGCCGCGCGGCCGAGCGTGGCGGCGCCGGCCGATCCGGTGGCGCTGCCGGTGCCGGCGCGCGGCGCGGTCCATTTCGACCGTGTCGAGTTCCGCTATCCGACGCGCCCCGATGTCGCCGCCCTCGCCGACTTCGACCTGAAGGTGGAGCCCGGCGAGACCGTCGCCATCGTCGGCCCCTCGGGCGCCGGCAAGAGCACGCTGTTCCAGCTCGTCGAGCGTTTTTACGATCCGGCGGCGGGCATCATCCGCTTCGACGGCGTCCCCCTCACCGACGTCGATCCGCACGCATTGCGCGACCGGATCGCGCTGGTGCCGCAGGAAAGCGTCATTTTCGCGGCCTCCGCGCGCGACAATCTCCGCTATGGCCGCTGGAACGCGAGCGAGGAGGAGCTGTGGGCGGCGGCGGAAGCGGCCAATGCCGCCGACTTCCTCCGTGCCCTGCCGGAGGGGCTGGAAACCTTCCTCGGCGAAGGCGGCGCGCGCCTGTCCGGCGGCCAGCGCCAGCGCCTGTCGATCGCCCGCGCGGTCCTGAAGGACGCGCCGCTGCTGCTGCTCGACGAGGCGACCTCGGCGCTCGACGCCGAGTCCGAGCGGCTGGTCCAGCAGGCGCTCGACCGGCTGATGGCGGCCCGCACCACCCTGGTCATCGCCCATCGCCTCGCCACCGTGCGCAATGCCGACCGCATCGTCGTGATGGACCATGGCCGCATCGTCGAACAGGGAACGCATGAGGTGCTGATCGAACGCGAGGGCCTCTATGCCCGCCTCGCCCGCCTGCAATTCCAAGGCATGGCGGCCTGAGCCGACCCGCGCGGGTCTTTCTTCATCGCGGAACGTCTCCTTCCCCTTGGTCGTTTCGGTGACGGCAGGAGAGGAAGATCGACATGATCAGCTTTACGACAAATCAGTGGGCGATTCTGGTTCTGGTGCTGGTGCTCGGCTGGCTGCTCGGCCTCGCCAGCCGTTCGGGCGGGGCCAAGTGGAAGCGGCAGCTTGAGGAAGAACGCGCCGAACGCGCCGCCATCGTTGCCGAGCGGGACGAGCTGCGCGCCCGCATCGAGGGATCGAACGCCCGCATCGCCGATCTGGAACGCCGCGTGCCGCCGACCAGCGGCCTCGGCGCCGGCACCATCGCCGCGGCGGCGAGCGGGCGCACCGACGATCTTTCGCTGATCGACGGCGTCGGCCGGGGCGGCGAGACGCGACTCAACGAGCTTGGCTATCACCGCTATGCCGAGATCGCCGCGCTCAGCGACCGCGACGTCGCCGCGCTTGAGGGCCGCCTCGGCGCCGAACCCGGCCTGATCGCCCGCGAACGCTGGCGCGAGCAGGCCGCCGAACTGCGCGCCGGCCGCCGCCTGTAGACCAGACCAGATCAGATCAGCCCGGCCCCCACCTCCGTTCGTCCTGAGCCTGTCGAAGGACGACAACACCATCTCGTGGCGCCCGTTCCGGGACTTGCCGGTGGGAAGGCTTGTGCTGTCGTCCTTCGACAGGCTCAGGACGAACGGGGGTTGTTCAACGCGCCCCGCTCCTGAATCCGCGACAGTCCGGTCGCCTGACGCAGTGCCTCAGCGCCGCGCCCGCAACGCCGCCTGCGCCGCCGCGAGCCGCGCGATCGGCACGCGGTAGGGCGAGGCCGAGACATAATCCAGGCTGAATAGACCAGACCACCCCGGCCCCCACCTCCGTTCGTCCTGAGCCTGTCGAAGGACGACAGAACCATCTCTTGGCGCCTGTTCCGGACCTGCGGGCGGGAAGGCTTGCGCTGTCGTCCTTCGACAGGCTCAGGACGAACGGAGGCTGTTCAACGCGCCCCGCTTCTGAATCCGTGCCAGTCCGTTGCCTGACGCAGTGCCTTAGCGCCGCGCCCG